>NZ_JBFTSG010000005.1:0-180642 GCF_056399885.1 Cupriavidus sp. 01L45
GGAATCCAGTCCCAGACCCGCATTCTTTGAATATGCCGTGGTCAGGTAGACATCAGTCCGCTTGGAAAGCGTGTAGTCCGCGATAAAGGCAACTTGCCATGGGTTCGGCACCGACTTGTTGGCGAAGAA
Source organism: Cupriavidus sp. 01L45 (assembly GCF_056399885.1). Taxonomy (NCBI): domain Bacteria; kingdom Pseudomonadati; phylum Pseudomonadota; class Betaproteobacteria; order Burkholderiales; family Burkholderiaceae; genus Cupriavidus; species Cupriavidus sp. 01L45. The sequence continues at coordinate 130 of NZ_JBFTSG010000005.1, forward strand.
GCTCTTGACGTTGTCGTAGTTGTACTCAAGCGTCAGGCCAAGCGCCGGCGTCACCTGGTAGTTGGCGCCGATCCAGTAGAAGTCGTCGCGCTCGATCAGGCTGCCATTCTGGTCCTTGTTCTGACCCCAGCGGTAGCCGCCCATGATCTTTGCCGCGCCGAACGCATAGCTTGCCGCGACCGTCGCCTTCTTGAAGCTGCCGCTGCCGAGGGCAACAGCTGTTAACGGGTTGGAAATGGTTGGATTGAACTGGTCGTACGCAACGGCCACACCGACAGGGCCAGAGATATAGGTCAACCCTGCGCCATAGGCGGTGTCGCGGCGGAACTGGCCCGGCACTTCGCCGTTGCCGCCGAGCAATGGGCCGTTGGCCACCGTCGTCGGCAATGCCAGGCCGGTACCGAAGGACCAGTGTGCCAGTGCAGAGACCGAGCCGAACCGGCCGGAGTACTTGATGGTGTTGTCCTCGCGGAAGTTCGCACCTGTCAACATCACGATCGGTTCATACTGGGTGGCAAAGGCTGCCGGCACGAAGTTCGCGATGCTCTCGAACATCGAAGTGTACTGACGGCCGAAGGTCACCTGGCCAAACTGCGTGCTTTGGATGCCAACGTAGGCCTGTCGACCGAACAGGCGGCCGCCTTGCTGCGACGTGCCGGTATCCAGGTTAAAGCCACTCTCCAGTACGAAAACGGATTTCACGCCGTTGCCCAGATCTTCCACGCCGCGCAAGCCCCAACGCGAACCGGACAGGCCGCCGGAATCCATGCGGTAGACATTGTTGGACGGGCCCGCATTGAACTTGTTGGCAGCGGTGGGAACGGCGCCGACATGATTGGCGAACTCAACGTTTATATCCGCCACGCCATATAGCGTCACGCTGCTCTGTGCGTGTGCGCCGCCGGTGCAGATTGCGCCCGCAGCGATGAGTGCGTGATTAAGCTTGCTCAGCTTTCTCAATGATCCCATTGCCTCCTCTCCTTTAGGTTATTTTTTTCGCCTGTCACAAACGATGCCATCAGCCACGCGTGTCGTGGCCATGGCGAAGAACGCCCCGAGTTACCTAGGGCTTCCCTCAACAGCAACCGCACAGACAAATCGGTGGCTCGGTCAGTTCCTTGAGTCCATGGACTGTACACCAGATATATTATTGTCGACAACAATAAATTTGAGCGCGGCAAGCCAGCCATTGGTTTCCGGACCGATGCGTCGACGCACAAGAATGGTGAGAACAGCAGATGGGGCGCGAGGCGGCCTCAACCTGACGAGGCGAGCCGACAGCTTTGATGAAGTGCCACCCCGTGTGGATGATTGCAGCATCGCGAGGGTGGAGAGAGCCGTAGACGACGGTGAAGCCAGGCAAGCGCCGTCGCTCCACGCCGTCGTCGCCCCGCGGGTAATGCTTGACAGTGCTGCTTCGCGTAGCTACCGGGGTGGCCGCCACCGGCACGAAGCATCAACAGAAGGAACTGCGTACCGCAGGCATCAAACCAGTAACCCTGATGGCCCGCGTAGGTGCAACTAGGCAGCCTTGCGCCGCCTGGCTGTTTGCGCAGTCTGCTCCCGCGTGGCCGGGCCTTTGTCGTCCTTTGAGACTACCGGAACGCCGGGCTTCATCTTGAGAGCACGCAGCGCGGCATCCCTCGCCTCATCCAGCCGCTTCTGGGCAACGGAGAGCAGCAACTTCTCGTCACGCTTCTGCGCCGCGTTTTGAAGCGCACGCCAGGTCTTCAACGAAGCAGGAATGGATTGCGGAGCGGCAGATAGTCCAAGGCGAGCGTAGCGCAACGTGCGAAGCGATATGGATTGCAGCATGTCAACCAGCAATCTGTTGGCACACAAATCGACAATCGCAAAGTTCAGCAGAAAGCTCTCGACAGCATAGGCGTCGACCGACTCCTCCGCTGCCTTGGCAAGCTTCGGCATGCGCTCGTCGAGGACGTCCTGGAGCCCGTCCGAGTTCTCGCGCATAACCTGCTCCAGCATCGTAACGTAGAGTACTGCTCGAACCTTAAAGATATCGCGAAGCTCCATCTCGCCGGGCGCGGTGACGATGGCACCGCGCCTGGCCTGAAACTCGACCAGCCGGTCTCGTTCGAGGATGCGCATAGCCTCCCTGACTGGCGCGCGGCTTACATGCAGCACTTCGCTAATGTCTTTCTCAAGCAGGCGCTGACCCGACCGGATTAGATCGAGCGTGATCACGCCCGCCAGTCTGGCGGCGATCTGTTCAGCAATGGGCGCGGATGCGCGTGCCCAGTCCTGCCCTCTTAGCACAGCGTGCTCAACTGCCAGCATCAGCTGATTTTTTGGCGTGAGGAGGCTAGAGAGATCCGGGAGGTTTTCAGTCTTACTTCTGCTCATGGTTTCGAATACCGGTGTACTGTCCTGGACGCCGCATGGCTGCTGCGTAACTTCGGTATTCTATCCTTCCCCGGTCCTCGATCCGGCGCGACGCGCTGGCCAGACGGAAGATCTCCGCGATCCAGCGCAAGGAGCGTCCGTATGCCCTGGCCTTTTGAAGGCTTATGCCCTGCTCGCCGGCGGAGGTGCTGTCTGTCGGCGCACGGTGCCGCTTGCGGCCCGGCTCTCCTTGGGGCTGCAACCGAATTGCGCGTGATACCAGCGCGAGAATCCGCTTGGCGCGGAAAAACCTAGCAGGGTCGCCACCTCGGTCAACGGACGATCGCTCTCGATGACGTGACGCGCCGCGAGTTCCGTGCGGATGTCGTTAACGATCGACGAGAAGCTCCGCCCCTGTTCCGCCAGCCGGCGCTGGACCGTGCGGCACACCACGCCCAGGTGCTCGGCCACCTGTTCGATGCTGCAGCGCCCACTGGGCAACAGCAGAAGGATCGTGCGACGCACGTCCTCAAGCATGGTCGCCTGCTGCGGCATGGCGGACGCGTCTATCAACTGCTGCGCGTAGCGCACCATGGCCGGATCGGCCGACGGGTTGCGTGCATCGAGATCGGCCTTCGCGCAGACGATGCAGTTGAAGTCGTAGTCGAACTCGACGTGAGGGCCAAAAAACCGTTGGTGTGCACTAAGGTCGCGCGGCGCCGGGTGCTCGAAGCATACGCGCCGCGGCTCCCAGTCGGGCTTGAGGAGCTGGCGTATCAACCGCACCATTACCCCTAGCGCCAGTTCAACCCTTTGGCGTGTTGGCTGATGTGCGTTGCCAGCCATTACCGCCTCGCGAATAATGACCAGTCCTCCGCATTCCTCGACCGCCAGCGACAGCGCACCATTGAGCATCGCCTGGTAGCGCATCAGCATGCCAAGCGAGTCGCGCAGCGTTGCCTGGTCGCGGATCAGCAATCCTACCGCCCCAAGATTGGACAATAGGCGCGACTCGGCCATGCACAGCCCGAAACTCTCGTTGCCTGACATGGTCGCGGACGCCTGGAGCAGACGTCCAAAACGCTCGACTGGAATCATGAGGTCCGGCTCGCGCAGTACGCTCGGACTTATCCCTGCGTCAAAGAGCATTCGCACCGGATCCAGCCCGGCGGCACGAGCGACCTCGCTGTAGTTCGTGAGGGCCGCGGCGCGGACAAGTAACGACATCGGGGAACTGACGTAGGAGGGTGACATAGAATGATAAATGCCTGTCATGTATTGTCAAGCGGGAGAAACCCGCGACGCCCAAACTCGCCAGGATCGAAGGGCATAATCGGCAATGGGAGACAAACGTTCATGATTCAACGCCTCAATGCGGCACCCGCAGCGGTCCGCGCAACCTCTCTGGGCAACTCGATCCAGGTCGAGCCAGTCACTTGCACGATCGGTGCGGAGCTCGGCAACGTCAACCTGGGCGCGGCTGCCGAAGACGACCAACTGATGGCCGAAATCCGGGCCCTGCTCTTAAAGTATCGCGTGCTGTTCTTCCGCGACCAGGACATCACTCGCGCGCAGCACGTGGCCTTTGCGCGCCGCTTTGGCGAGCTGGAGGACCATCCTGTGGTGGGCAGCCATCCCGATTACCCCGGACTGGTTCAGATCTACAAAACCCCGGACAGCCCTCCCGAACGCAACGAGAATTCCTGGCATACCGATGCCACCTGGCGCGAAAAGCCTCCGTTGGGCTGCGTGCTGCGCTGTATCGAATGCCCGCCTGTGGGTGGCGACACGATGTGGGTCAACATGGTCGAGGCCTACAACCAGTTGCCCGAGGATATCAAGACGAAGATCGCCTCATTGCGCGCGCGCCACAGCATCGAGGCAAGCTTCGGCGCCGCGATGCCGATYGAAAAACGTCTTGCACTGAAGGCTCAGTACCCGGACGCCGAGCACCCGGTGGTGCGCATTCATCCCGAAACCGGAGAGAAAGTCCTGTTCGTCAACGGGAGTTTTACGACGCACTTCACAAATTACAACGTGCCGGCCAACGTCCGCTACGGGCTAGACAAGGCGCCGGGTGCCAGTAATTTGCTTAACTACCTGGTCAGCCAGGCCACCATCCCCGAATACCAGGTGCGTTTTCGTTGGAAGAAAAACAGTGTTGTGTTCTGGGACAACCGCTCAACCCAACACTACGCAGTGATGGATTACCCCCCGTGTCACCGAAAGATGGAGCGCACCGCCATCATCGGTGACGCGCCTTACTGAAAGATCGACGTGGCCTCTACGAAAACGACCGTTCTCATCGTCCCAGGCTTGCGTGACCATGTGCCGGAACACTGGCAGACCCTGCTGGCGGCGAAACTGCCTGGCGTGGTCAGCGTCGCCCCGCTTGAGCAAGACAAGCTGAGCTGCGCTGCCCGCGTCGACGCGATCGATCGCGCGCTAGCCACCATCGAGGGGCCGGTGATCATCGTGGCGCACAGCGCAGGCGCGATGATGGTCGCCCATTGGGCGGCACGAGGCGCCACACCCGAGATCCTCGGCGCACTGCTTGCAGCGCCCGCGGACCTCGAGACGCCCATGCCGGCAGGCTACCCGACAACCGACACACTGAGCGACCACGGCTGGCTGCCGATCCCTCGCGGCAAATTGCCGTTTCCGAGCATTGTTGCGGCAAGCAGCAACGATCCCCTGACGCGTCTCGATCGCGCCCGTGACCTGGCGCAGGCGTGGGGCAGTCGCTTCGTCGAACTCGGCGAGGTCGGGCATCTGAATCCCGCGTCAGGCTATGGCGAGTGGCCGCAGGCCGAAGCGTTCATTCGCGAACTCTCGTGACCGAAACACGGCCGAGTGCCATCGGCCGGGAAAAAAGGACCCGGACTGCGGAATTTGAAAACGACAGTGCCGCCAGGGACGACCGGACAGATTCAATGACCACGATCCGTATGCTTACCTGACGGCCGCGCCGGAACGGTAGTAACCCAGCCGGCCAGTTGCGCGGCCGGGCTACTACCGCTGCACCGGATATTTCCTATTATTCTGGCTGGTAGTTAATGGACTTCAGCAGCGCGGACTGTTGCTGGTACGCCTGCTTCAGGTCCGCCATCAACTCTTCCGAGGTGGCGCCCCCGCCCTGCTCCATGCCCATGTCCTTGACGCGATTCTGCACTGCGGGTTGCTTGAAATACGCCAGCGTCGCCTCGCGGATTTTTCGCTGGACTGCCGGAGCGACATCCGGGCGGGACCACACGGCGAACCAGCCTGCTTCCGCCAGTTGTGGGTAACCGAGCTCCTTGAAAGTCGGCACATCCGGCAATCCGGCAATCCGCGTCGGATAGTTCAGCGCAATCGCTTTGATCTTTCCGGCCTTGATCAGCGGCAATGAGGTCGTCACGCCATCGAACATCAGGGGCACATGGCCGCCCATCAGGTCGTTCAATGCCGGGGGAGAGCCCTTGTAGCCCACATGCCGCATTTGCACATGCGTGAGTTGCCCGAGCAGCATGCCCGAGGTGTGGCCCTTCAGTCCCGCAGCGTAAGAAGCGAAGACGAGTCCGTCTTTTTGCGATTTGCCGTAGTCCACCAACTGCTTCAGGTTGGAGACGGGCACATCCTTGTTGGCAACCAGCACCAACCCCGTGCGACTGATCTGGGCCAGGGGCTTCAGGTCCGCAAAGGGGTTGTAGTGGACCTTGTAGGCCAACGGCGCTTCGCTCACGACGCCGCCCTGGATGACCAGGAGAGTATGGCCATCCTTGCCGTTGGACTGCAAATCGCTGATCGCCAGCGCGCCGGCGGCACCGGGCTTGTTCTCTACGATGACCGGCTTGCTCAATGTCTTCTGCAGCCCTTCCGCCAGCAGTCGCGCCAACGCGTCGGCACTGCCGCCGGCAGGCCCCGCCACCACCAGACGAATCGGCTTGCTGGGCCAAGCCTCCTGGGCCTGGGCCATGGGGATCCCACCGGCGACACCAACACCGATCGCCAAGGCGTAACCGCGCCACCGGAAGTTATTGGTCTGCTTCTTCATGTCTATACCTTTTGATTGCTACGCTTTGCGTGTTTGGAAAGGTCTGTCGCCGATGACCTCGATGCCGCACTAAACCTTCAGGCCGGCGATCCTGTGGCAGGCTTTGCGATACATTCACCCTTTGTCCATTCTCGGATCGCACCGGGTCAACCGGCTTGACCGATTACGACAAGTTTTTGCCATTTCGCGCAAACAGCGGGAAAACCCTAGCAAGACATAGCGAGCGCACTTTCGAAGACGTCTCTTGCGAGCGCTGCCAGTATCAGCCGTGCAGGGATCAAGGTCTTGAGGTTCCATGGCTGCAAGGCCCCGTCGTCGTCGACACACGCGGCCAACGGGAGCGCATTGAACAGGGCAACGGGATACGGGTATGTATCGATGCCGTTGGCCTTGGCGGTGTCCACCAGGGAGTGCGGGTTGGCCGAAGCGCTGGCCCCGCCACGGTGTCGCAGAACAACCGGTTTCTTCTCTTCTGGAAGGGCTTCCATGGTCACCAGGCATGGCGCCTTGCAGATCTGATGCGCTACGGGTACCAACCGACTCCTCGAGGTGTGCCGAATCTGGCCCTTATGGTGATCCAGTGCTCCCTGCGTCGGCGAATTACTGTCGTAAATGGCCAAGTTCACGGCGTGCAAGGTAAAGCGGGAAGTAGCGCCAGGCTAGATGATCCGGTGCGAGAAGTCCTTACCGAGGATCGTGTCGTCGAACGTGATGCCACCGTGTTCGTGGGCCTTGACTGATCGAGCGTCGAATTCCAAAGCGCGCACGGCGACACAAAGAAAGCGCCCGGCAAAGCGCCCGGCGATGCTGATGGCCAGCAGCCACCACTGCCGCCCTGGCCCGAAGGCCTTGCTTCACACCGCCCACACGACAGCAGGCCGCACCAATAGCCATCAGTTTCGAGAATCACTAGAGGAGACAGAATTGAACCCATGTACGAGTAACGCGATGCCGGCTGAGCCGGCTGCGGCTCCCACTGGTGCCCGACCCTACGCGTGGGTCGTGTTTGCATTGATGTTTTGCCTGTTACTGTCCGACTACATGTCGCGGCAGGCGATCAATGCCTTGTTTCCACTCTTGAAAGTGCAGTGGCAGATTTCCGATACACAGCTCGGTTCGATTAGCAGCGTGGTGCCGTTGGCGGTTGGCGTGCTGACCCTCCCATTTTCCATAATCGCGGACCGCTGGGGACGAGTCAAAAGCATTGCGCTGATGGTTGCGGTGTGGAGTGTTGCCACGCTCGGGTGCGCCATTGCCAGCACCTACCACGAGATGTTCGTCGCGCGCTTGTTCGTTGGTGTCGGCGAGGCTGCCTACGGCAGTGTCGGATTCGCTATGCTCGTTAGCGTCTTTCCAAAGCATATGCGGTCCACCATTGCYGGAGGCTTTACGTCTGCCGCCGCTTTTGGGTCCGTGCTCGGTGTTTCGCTTTCCGGCATCATTGCGACGCACTTTGGCTGGCGCTGGTCGATGGGTCTGATGGCGATCATTGGCTTTGTGCTGGTGATCATTTATTACTTCGTGGTCACGGAAGAAAAGCTTGCAAGCGCGCAACCGGACAATGCGAACGGAACTCAGGTATACGGGCATGTGAAACTGACACCGCGTGCGCTTTTCTCCGGCCTGTTTCCGTCCCGTTCCGTCTTTTGCGCGTACCTCGGCTGCGCCCTGCAGATCTTCGTTCAGGGTACGCTTTTCGTGTGGCTGCCCAGCTACCTGAATCGCTACTGGGGCATGCCTGTCAGCCAGGCGGCCGTACTGGCGGCCGGGCTCGTCCTTGTCAGCGGCCTGGGCCAACTCATGTGCGGTGTGATGACCGATCGGATCAGCGGGGATTCGTCGCTCAAGCGGTGGAACATGGCCATTGGCTATTGCCTCGTGCTAGGCACTCTGCTGGCGATTGCGTTCCGCTTGCCACAAGGTAATCTGCAACTCGCGCTCCTTGCGCCCGGCGTGTTCTTCCTTGCGAGCTCGTTCGGCACATGCAGCGCGATCATTGCCGGAGCCACACCGCCAGCTATTCATGGCTCGGCATTTGCCACACTGACGTTGTTTAACAATATATTGGGACTCGCAGCAGGCCCCTTTATCACCGGTATGGTAGCGGACGCGGTCGGTCTTCAAGTCGCCTTGCGCTGGCTACCGCTCGCGGCAGTTCTGCCCTTCACCGTGTTCCTCATTGGCAGATGGTGTTACGTCGCGGAAACGCGACGCGGCTGAGCGCGCTGCCGGCACCCAACCCATCGTCCCCACGATCCTCCATCGCGGGGACGATGCAGGATCCCGTTGATCGATTCAGGCACGGCCATTGAATATCTCGGTTCCGAGTTGCACGAATGCCCGTACCGCCGGGGATATTTCCCGACGCCTGTGAGCTAGCGCCAGGTGCACTGAGAATTTAAAGTCGGCGATCTGCGTGTAAAAGATACCTGGCTGGGAGAAGTTCTGCATTGACTCAGGCACTATGGCCACTCCGTATCCCGCGGACGCGAGGCAAATCGCGGAGATGAAATCCTGGACGCGATATTCCAGATGAGGCGTGAACCCCCCGGCTTTGCCCAGGGCGGATAACGCAGACCCGAATCCTTCCTCGTCCGCAAACTGCGGGACGATAAAGGACTGATCTGCTAGCGCGCGCGCTGAAACCGTCCCTCGCTTTGCAAGGGGATGACTTCCTGTCATTGCGGCCAGCAGGCGTTCAGTCTGTATGACTTTCGTGATGACGCCGGCCGGATAGAGCCGTCTTGGCCTGACAATTCCCACATCGATCTGGCCATCGCTGAGCGCTTCGAGCTGCCTTGGCGTTTCCATTGGCACGACTTCGATCCGGACCATCTCGTGTGATTTCCGAAACTCGCTCAGCATCATGGACAAAAGGCCGCTGCTTACGCCAGATGCCACATAGCCGACACGGATGACGCCAGCCAGCCCTCGGGCAGCCAAGCGTCCCACCTGGTCGGCTCGCTCAATGTGCCGCAACGCCGCCACAGCCTCGGCATGGAACAGGTGCCCCGCGTCGGTAAGTGACACCGGCTTCCTTTTGTTGCGATTCAAGAGCGTGACCCCCAAATCTTGTTCAAGGCGCTGGATCTGGGTGCTGAGCCCTGATTGGGCGACACCCAGGCGATCTGCCGCCTTCGCAAAGTGAAGCTCTTCCGCCACGGCGAGGAAACACTGCAACTGGCGAACGTCAATCATCGTTTTAATCTCGATTTCGGAACAAAGATTACTGTCTTCCATCTGGATCATATCAAAGAATCCAGATGAAATAGCGCCATACAACATCCCGGAGAGCTATCGATGAATGCCCCGTTTCCTGCCGCAGTGCTTGCCAGCAATGACGAGCCCCGTTTCCAATTATCTGCCCACGCAGATCACCATCGCATCCTGCATGTGACCGTTGAGCGCGAGGCCCTTCTTGGGTTCCTGCACGACGTACGCAAGGTCGATGTTCAGAACCTCGAGTATGTCCCCTTCATGCGCTACGAGCTCGCGGATGTACTCGCGAAGCACGTCGGCGAGGACTTCGCTACAACCATCAACGGCATTGTGAAGGATCGGCAGCATGGTGGCTTTACGGTAGGCCTCCAGGGACTGACGACGGACGCCGACGATTTCGTTCGCTTCGGCACTGCCATTGGGCACCTCCTTGGTCCCAGCAACCACGATGCGATGTCGGGCAATTACTATGCTCGCTTCGTGGTCAAGCACACGGACGATAGCGACTCCTATTTGCGCCAAGCCTATCGACTCTTCACGATGCACACCGATGGCACCTTCGTTACCGAAGCGACGGACTGGCTGTTGATGATGAAGTTTGCAGAACAGAATGCAATCGGCGGCGAGTCCCGATTCCTGCATCTGGACGATTGGGAGGCGCGTGACCGGTTTGTCAGTCACCGTCTCGGGACGCAGCCTTTCCTCTACAAGGCACCGGGGTCCAAGAATGTCGGCGATAGAGTCGAGCGCCCACTCTTCTTCCAGAATGAGTTTGGGTTGTCGATGTCCTTCATCGATCAGTTTGTACAGCCTCGCAATCGCGAGGAGGCTGCATTTCTCAACGACCTGTCGACTTCCATGGAGGCTTCGCCGGGAACAAAGGAAGTGTCGCTACCCGTCGGCGATCTGGTTGTCCTGAACAACTACTTCTACCTCCACGGGCGTGCGCCGTTCGAGAAGAACGAGGCGCTGTTCCGTGAGCTGATGCGCCAGCGAGGCACGTTCGCCTAATGATCGATGTGATCCGGCGTGGCTGATAGTGACAGCGGTTGGGCCTGATAGACGCTTCAAATCAAGATGACATCTCAAACAGAAGTTGCAGAAAGCCAAGCCGTTCCGAGCGCTGGAATGCCCGCCAAGCCTGCCTATGGCGCCAACCGTCAGATTCATAGACGACTGCGGCCGATCCTCTCGCTTGCCGATTTTGAAGTCGCGGCAAAGAGAGTGCTTCCGCGCCCGATCTTTGGCTACATCGCCGGTGCCGCGGAGGATGAAAAGTCGCTTGCCGCGAACAGGACGGCATTCGACGAGGTCAAGTTTCGTCCCAAAGTTCTTGTCGACGTGTCGGGACGGTCGCAAGCGACTGAGATCTTTGGGCAACGTTACGCGTCTCCCTTTGGCGTGGCGCCCGTTGGAATCAGTGCGATTGCCGCTTACCGCGGCGATGTGGTCCTCGCGCAAACGGCGCGGGAAGAGCGGATACCCGCAATCATGAGCGGCACGTCCTTGATTCCGATGGAAGCCGTTCAGGCGGCCGCGCCAGGTACGTGGTTTCAGGCCTACCTGCCAGGTGACGCCGCGCGCAGGGATGCCCTGATTGAGCGGATTGAAGCGGCCGGGTTCGCTACGCTTGTCCTTACGGTTGATATTCCCGTTTGGGCCAACCGGGAGAATAACGTCCGTACTGGCTTCTCTTTGCCTTTGCGACCATCTGTCCGCCTGGCATTCGATGGCGTGTCTCGGCCGCGTTGGCTGGCCGGGACGTTCGCCAGAACCCTCGTTTCGAGTGGGATGCCGCATTTTGAGAATTCTTTTGCGTCTCGCGGCGCGCCGATCCTGTCGGCCTCCGCCATTCGCGATACGACGGGACGCGATCACCTGAGCTGGACGGATATCGAGCGAATCCGGCAAAGATGGCGCGGCAACCTGGTCATCAAGGGCATTTTGCATACGTCCGACGCCGCACGCGCTGTCGCCTTGGGCGCCGACGGCATCATTGTCTCGAATCACGGCGGGCGCCAATTGGACGGTGCCGTGGAACCGCTTGCTGTATTGCCGGAGATTTGTGAGGCAGTCGCGCACAAGACAACCGTCATGATGGACAGCGGTATCCGGCGAGGCGGTGATGTTCTGAAAGCGTTGGCACTGGGAGCCCGCTTTGTCTTCCTGGGGCGACCTTTTGTTTACGCTGCGGCCGTTGGGGGAGCCGAGGGCGTTCGCCACGCCATAACGCTCCTGCGCGATGAGGTCGACCGAAATATGGCCATGCTGGGCGCGACGACCATCGCGGACGTGAACAATAGCGTCATCGTCCAGGGCCACAGAACCCGCCGAATTGCATCGCGCTTCTCTACTCCCGTGTAGCCCGCATCGCCAAACGCATGGTCCTCGTGGCCATGCGGCAATGCCTGCGCCTGCGATACGTCCGACTCGTCGGCCCCTGGGGTAGTTTGGCTAGAGCGCCGCTATCGGCCGCTGCCACGGCACAACGCTTTTCATCGCCGCCAGGAAGTGCTGCCGGCGCGTTAACCTGCCCTTACGCTTCCGCAAAACTGATTTGACGCTTCATTCCCGTACCTGACTTTTACACATGCTCATGACAACGCGCTCAGCCGATGTCGCGACGACTCGCGCACCGATTTGATCGGCACTTTCCCGGCGTCATGTGATCGGGGTTGAGCACGCGTGCCCAAACCGGCGCACTCACGCCGCGCAGAGTCATTCGGAATTGAAGGGTGCAGATCGCAGGCAGATGATCGGAAGCCGTACGTGCATTCAGGGGGGAGGCGGCATTCACATCGTGGCTATGCCTGGTTCCGGGCAACATGATCTCTGTCGGCAAGATACTGCCGTCAAAGACGCGCCGCTCGCCCAGCAAGGCCTCTGCCGCGCGGCATCTTGTTGCCGTCGCATTCGGCGAGCCGGATACCACGCCGAGCGACTTTTACCGACGGCGGTCGGCGCGGATCGGCGACGCCAAGGCGATCGCTATCACCGCTACCGCCACCGTTAATGAGATCGCGGCGCTCTTCTGCGACACACAGGGCCATGGCGTGGGACATGTGGATCCCGAGGCCGCGTACAACGAAGAACGCTGCCGACAGCGGGTCCTGAACAACCTGACCCGACTGCCAAATCACTGGGTTACGCTTCGCCGACCAATGCAGCCTGACGGCTCGCGTTTCCCAGGAAGCGGGAACACTCAAATCTCGAAAATGGACGAACCCGTGGTCTTTCGAGCTTCCAGGTCCCGATGCGCCTGCACGGCGTCCTCCAAGGCATAGCGCTGATTGATCTCGATGCGGATGCGGCCTGCCGCCACGTGGCCGAACAGCTCATCGACCAGTGCCGCCTTCTCGGCCGGATCGGCGATGTAATCGGCCAGGCCCGGGCGGGTCAGGTACAGCGAGCCCTTGCGGGCCAGAATCTGCGGATCGAACGGCGGGATCGTGCCGGAGGCGGTACCGACGCAGACCATCAGCCCGCGGCGCTTGAGGGAGTCCAGCGAGGACATGAAGGTGGCCTTGCCCACGCTGTCGAAGACCACGGACACACCCACTCCGTCCGTCAGTTCCCGCACGCGCTTGGCCACATCCTCATGGCTGTAGTTGATCGTGTGATCGCAGCCGTGGGCGCGCGCCACTTCGGCCTTGGCATCGGTCGAAACCGTGCCAATCACCGTCAGCCCGAGCAATTTGGCCCATTGCGAAACGATCAGGCCAACACCGCCCGCTGCGGCATGCAGCAGCACGGCCTCGCCCGCCACGAAAGGATAGATCCGACGCACCAGGTAAGCAGCGGACAAGCCCCGCATGGTCATGGCCGCCGCGGCTTCGCAACTGATGGCCTCCGGCAGTTTGATCAGCAGTGCGGCAGAAATCAGCCGCTCAGTGCTGTAGGCGCCCAGCGTGTTGATAAAACCTGTGTAGGTCACACGGTCGCCGACCGCCAACTGGGTCACGCCGGCACCAACTGCCTCGACCACGCCGGCTGCCTCGTTGCCGACGCCGCTGGGCAGCGGAACCTGGTAAATGCCACCGCGGAAGTAGGTATCGGCAAAATTCAGGCCCACGGCCACGTGGCGGACGCGGACCTCTCCCGGTCCCGGTTCACCAACCTCAACGTCCTCGAAACGAAGGACCTCGGGCCCACCCGTTTCGTAGAATTTAACGACTTTTGCCATGTTGTCTCCTGTTCTGTATCAAATATGACAGTTCGCCTGCGGCTTGCCGCTTGCACTCGCCAAAGGACAAATGAATTTGGTGGCACAGTTGGTCAGGCTGCAGAAAATTTGCCATGGGCGGCTTGGGAAAGCCACCTATGGCCTCTCCCGGCTAGCAGTGATGCTCAAGCGGGAACGGCTTGGATTGCTGCTGGGCTCCGGGCGTTCAAGCGTCGCTGCGTATCGGCCTTGTGATGTAACCATTGCGGTCCGTAGGGCGCGGCTTGAATGACCAGAGGCTGCTGGTTTTCAGGCAGAAGAGAGTTGTCCAGAAGTGCATTTGCATCTCGCTTACCCGGTTGAAGTCAGAGTGTCCTTCGCGATGAGTGAATCATCTGGCCTGGCGCCACTTCCCGCTTTACCTTGCGCGCCTCGAACTTGTCCTTTTATGACAATGGTCCGCTGACGCGGCAGCACTGGATCGCCGACTACCGCAGCTTCGATCCGGATGGCGAGTCATCAGCAGGCTGCAACCACCTCGGCCGGACGTCTGCGCGGCAATAGCACCCGACCAGCCTTCAAGCATTCTGAYGGGCGTAGCCAAAGTTGCTTGTCCTCCACGACGACTTCATAGGTGCGGATACGCAAGCCCGGAGATGCGGTGCACTGGCCGTTGCGAATGTCAAATCGCAAGCCGTGTGCAGGGCAGCTGATAACGTGCTCAACACACGAACCTCCTGCCATGGAGGCTCCCGCATGCGGGCAACTGTTTTCCATGGCAAAGAACTGGCCGGCAAGGTTGAACACGATTGCCGATTGACCGTCTTGCAGCAAGACCAGTTTGCGCGCGCCTGGAGCCAGCGACTCCGGAGGCCCGACCAGAATCCATTCAGAATCAGGCATCGGATTTGCACTCGCAGTTCAGACGCCTGGCCGCCACGGCTTTCTGCATGATCTGAATCAACTCGCTTGCTGGAACTGCGCCAGTGACCGGCCACTGGCCATTGAAGACGAGATAAGGAACCCCTCCTGCATGGCCGGCCCCCATTGAAGACCGGAGCGGAGAGCACGCCCTGGCATCCCAACTGAACCCTGACGATTGAGCCAGGGCCTGCAGTGTCTCGGTCGAACCGATGTCTTGCCCCTGGGAGAAGAATGCACGGTAGATGGACTCTACCAACTGGTACATGGACTCCGGCACAAGCCTGGACTGGGCCGCATTGACCAGGGCACATGCCAGCGCCGAATTCGGGAAGGTCGCAATGGCTTCGAAGTTCAACGATAGATCAACCGATGCGGCCACAGCGCGAATCTGTGCGCGGCGCATCGCCACAGCCCGCTGGCCACCAAGCCTTGCTTCATAGAATTCTTGGTACGGAATGCCTTGCGCAGGAATCTGCGGCAGCAAGGCATTGGCATGCCATATCGTCTCCAGCACCAACCCAGGATGCTGCTGTCGAATGCTTGCCCATGCTGAGCGCAGATTACGCAATCCAATCCAGCACCAGGGGCAAATCAGGTCAAGGTGAAAATCAACGCGCAGGGTTTGCGGCGATGTGGCGGCAGGAACCGCACCCGAAAGTTCAGAGCAATTCACGCAATAATTCCTTAGCGCCCGGCCAGGGGCCGTATCCAGATGCAGGGTCGATGTGACCGCCATTACCAAGATCGACAAGGCGAGAACGCCGGTCACCCGCCAAATGAACGACCCGCTCGAAGCTGGCCAAGGGATCCGGACGGCTGGCTGCTATCGGGCCGGGAATGGCGGCTTTGTCCGGGGCAGCCCGCAATGCCGCGCACGGCACATCTTATTCCTCGAGCCTGATTCCTGCGTCGTTGGCGATCTTCGTCCAGACTTGCAGATCATTCCGGACGATCTCGCCCAACTGCGCGGAGGACTTTACAGGAGGCGGCTCGAAGTTCAGTTTCTTCATCAGGGCCGCGATCTCCGGCAACGCCTGCACCTTGTTGACCTCATCGGCCAGCCGCTTCGCGATCGCCGGACTAGTTCCGGCCGGCGCGAACATGCCGAACCATCCCACCGTGCTGAACTTGTAACCCTGTTCACCCATCGTTTTGACGTCGGCGAGCTGGGGAGACCGCACGTTGCCCACAATCGCAATGCCGCGCACCTTCCCGGATTGCAGGAACGGAACTGCCACGCTGGGATCGGTCCAGCCGATCTTCAGCACCCCCGAGGATAGTTCGGTGAGCAGTTGACTGGAGGTCCGATATGCGACGTGTTCGGTCTTCATGCCGGTCTGCTTCTTTAGCCACTCCATCGTCAAGTGCGCGGACGAGCCGGTGCCCCAGCTGCCATAGCTGTACTTATCCGGATTCGCCTTCACGAGCGCAATGAGTCCAGGCAAGTCGTGCACCGGCAGATCCGGGCTCACCAGCAGCAACACCCCACCCACCGCAGTCTGCGCGATCGGCACGAGGCTCTTTCTTGCCTCCTGGGAAATGGGCTTGATGACAGCCGGCGCAACCACCATGTTGGATGCCGTTGTGTAGAGAATCGTGTAGCCATCCGGCGCCGCCTTGAGGACGGCGTTCGTCCCGATCACCCCACTGCCACCCGGCCGGTTCTCCACGACCACAGATTGCTTCAGCGATTCGGAAAGGCGGCGCGCCATGACCCGCGCCAGCGCGTCGGTTCCCGATCCGGGAGACGACGGCACGATCATTTGAATCGGGCGCGCGGGCCAGGCTTCCTGTGCCTGGAGCGGACCTGCCGCGCACAAGGCAATGATTGCCTCGGCGCACAGCGCCGCTGCGAGCAGCTTTTTCAGTAATGACATCGTCTCCCCCATGTTTTCTGGACTATCACCCAGCTTGCCAGGTGGTTGTTGCCTCACCAACCAACTGCGCAACAAGCGATTTCTACCGGCCCAGGCTATCTTGAGCACGATCATAGCAGCGTTAGAATTTAATGTCGACATTATTGTATTTGTGCGATGCACGCGACGCGCTGCCACCGGCTCCTCGTGGTGCTTGATGGTGAACTTGACGCCTGCGGGCATCGCCGACAGCACAGGGGCGTTGGCGGTTCTGGAGACGCTAACGAAGTGCCGGCCGGGACTGGGGATCTGTTTGCAGATGGTGCGTACGATCGTCGCACTTTGATGGATAGAGCCGCGACGCTCGATTTCGTCGTGCAGGTGGTGCGCCGCCACGAGGATCAGGTTGGTTTCGCGGTGCTACCCCGGCGTTGGGTGATGGAGCGTACCTTCGGATGGAGGGACTACGAGCGGCGTCCTGATGCGTCCGAGACCATGGTCTATATCGCAATGGGCGGGCTGCTACTGCGCAGAGTCGCCCATCCTTCAGTTTTCAAACGGGCTCCTGGTGCAGCTGCCGAGTCGTTTTAACCATTAAACTTTCTCCAATGGCGAAGGGAAATCGGTGGCGGCCAGCCATTGCGCGGTGAAGCGCCCCATCGCACTTAACAATACGTCGGAGTTGAGGCCTGCCACGCCTCCAAACGCCGGCGAGATGACCAACGTCGTATTGTCCTGGGTGAACACCTGCAATCTCACGGGTAAATCCGCTGGCTGCAGTATCGCGTCCGTACCTCTCGCATTGGAGAACTCGAATGCGCGCAGAAAGTCGTCCGCATGGCATGCGCCTATGCAGACAATTACCTTGGGCTGCATGCGTTGCCTCAATTTCGCAATGAAGCGGAAACGGCCACCCGTCCGGCATAGACTGAGGTATCGACTCTGGGGATTAAGCGCCGGTTGGTTCCGGTACACCCTGGCCCAGCATCTGTTTCCGTTTGCGCCCGTGGGCAAAGGAAACAGACTGATCCTGAATTCCCCGCCGGAGGGACCGTAAAGGTGGCGCATGAAGTAATGCTTCCAGTCGCATGCTTCTGCGCCAAATGCCGCCGAGCGTGCTGAGGAAATGAGCTTTGCCGCTTTCTGATGGCTTTGCCAGCGCATCATATTTTCCTGATTCCGCTGTCGAAAGTATTTGTCCCATACAACTGGCTCGTGCAAAGGATTGAGCGGTGCTGTCAGCGACTTGCCATCGGTATTTGGCGTAATGTCGCAGAGCCAGACGGGTGCGGCGGGATTTCCGTACATGCCGACATAGGAAGCAAGGTAAGCATCTACCTCCTCACTGGAGAAACCAACAATACTTGATGGGTTTCCTTGAACCGCATTCCGAATGCCGTCGCTCGGCGCAACCCCGCTCCATCCAACGGCAAGCGCAGCTAGTGCGTTCATGCTTCACGCCTCTTATTGGTTATAAAAACTATAACGATATGAGGGGAGCTTAACCACTTCCAACAGCTTTGCAAGCCCGAGACCTGTCCGATGTTGACGGGGCGCAACACTCGAAAACGCAGGCGCCAGCTGCGTGGCGCCATATCTTCCCCGCCTCTAACGGCACGCAAAATCCGCTGGTGCCGCACGCAAGTGTGCAAAGAAAAAACGGCCTGCCGTCGTCTGGCTCTCCCGGCATCGTCCGGCGCATCCAACCGGCCTCCGGACATGTGTGTCTCCGAGGTTCCCACCGGATATGATGAAAGCCTCACGTGACGGACCTCAAATCACTATTCAGCGTTGGCTGACAACAACATGAGAATTAAGCGACATCTATTTCAGATGTAGATGTGTTTAAATTCACCCTTCGCAGCGTCGCTGCACCACTTACGCGCACGCTGCGCGAAACCGGAATGGGCACCCCCGCACAGTTCCGGTTTTTTTTCACATCCGCGTTCCCATGCGGCAGGCGGGAAGCCCTCCACGGGGCTGCAAGCGATATTCCGTCGCCCCCACGGAGGCCCGGCTCCGCAGGCACCCCTAGACATCCCCTCCTGCACCCGCCACTTCACGCCTGAGTCGAAGCGATGCACCGATGCGCTTGAAAGGTTCAGGCGGCATCCAGCCTGGACGGCTGTTTGCCATGATGAAGTCAAGCTCCCTGCTCCGCATGCCGTTCATGTACTCGGCCATGAAGTGGCCGAGATACGTGCCCTTGACGAGGCCGACACCATTGCACCCCACGGTGCTGAAGAAGTTGTCCCCATCCTTGCGGAACACGGAGTGATGGTTGAGCGTCATGCTGATGAGCCCGCCCCATGTGTATTCGAAGCGCTTACCGGCAATGAAGGGAAAACGCGCCTCGAATGACGTGCGGTGGTTTGCCCATGCGGCCTGCAGGCAGGTGTCGCTGCTGCGCAGCGCAGGCTGAAGGTGAAACGTGTTGCGCACAAAGATGCGCCCGTCAGGCGTGTAGCGGACGGTGGTTCCGGCCGGGTGCGCCGATGTGGTACCCCAGGGCCGTACCCCGCTGAAATGGGTCGAGACTTCGCTGCCGGATAGCGGTTCGGTCAGGCTCGCATAGGTGAAGAGTGAAGCCAGCCGGTTCCCGGCGCGGCCGAATGCCTCGCTGAAACTGCCGACGGTTAGCGCCAGCACGTCAGCGCGCAAGGTGCCGTCCAGGAACTTCAGGGTATGGACTGGCCCGTAGTCGCAGGCCACTACCGGGCTCGCCGCGAACAGCGTGACTGATTCCGGTAGCGCAGCGGCCAGACCGCGAACCAGGGCCGCCGGGTTTACCAGCACGTTGCCGGGTGTATAGACCGCCGCCTTGTAATAGCTTGTGCCGAGCCGCCGCGAGAGGGCCTGTCCTTCCACGACTTCATATTCGAAGCCAGCGGCCTTCAGGGCGTCGGCAAAACACGCGAGCCTGGCTAGATTGCCTTCCTCGTGCGCCGACATGTATTTCCCCGCGTCGTGCCAGCCGCAATCGATGCGGTATCGTTCTTTCAGGCCGCGCAACTGGCTGATGGCAAAATTGTTCAGCGCGAACAGCTGGCGCTCGTATTCGGCGTCCGGCTGTCCACCATCCACGTTGTGCGGCACATCGATCAGGAAGCCAGCGTTGCGGCCCGAGGTGCCCTGGCCGATCTCAAGTGCGTCGATAAGGGCGATCCTTGCCTGCGGACGGATCTCCGCCAGCCGGCGTGCCAGCGAGATGCCGGTGAAACCGGCCCCTACGATGGCAACATCGAAATGCTGCTCCCCCTTGAGGCGCGCTCCGAGACCGGAATGACGGGAAGGTGATGATTCATACCAGCCGAGATCACCGTCGATGGCTGGTCGTTTGCGTATGGATTGCATTGATAAATTGGCTGCCCGGGAAGGGCAGCCGCTATTCTATACACATAGTGGGCCTGACATGGCGACTGGCAGCGGGAATCAAGACTGGCCGGCCACGGCCGCCCGGCACATTCCCGAAGCGCCCGGGGATGTCGGGCCTTCTTGGCCCGAAAATTCAGCACTCTGGCCGGCGCCGGCGCCACCGCTCACAGCGGCCCGGGAAGTGCCTTCAGGCCGATCCAGAGCACAACGATGACGACGTTGACCGGCACGCTGAGCACACCGGGCACGTAGAAGAGCGCCGACAGGCCAGGCGCGCGCAGCATCAGTTCGACCACGCCACCCAGGGCGCAGAAGGACAGCCCGCACCAGAGCCAGCGCCGCATATAGGTCAGCAGCCAGTGCGCGTGCGCCTGGTTGAAACGCCAGGCGACGGTACGTTCGACGAGATTGCCCCGGCTGACGTCGCGGAACAGCCAGCCGAAGAAGAAGTAGCGGTACAGCATGGTGCGAAAGGCAAGCTCTTGCATGATGACTCCTTCAGCCGCGCCTGTCCGTAGTTCGCCTGGCCCGGCGCTGAATGGCGCCGGGCCCTGCATCTCCGCCCCCACCTGTGTCCGGGACGCAATAGCGGAGAAGATACGCACGGCCAAAAGCGCTTCGGGCTGCCTCGTGCCTGGGCTTCCACGCCCCAAGTACACGCTGGTCACCCCTGGATAGTGGTGTCATACCCCATATGACCTGGCCGATACCGGTTAGTCGCACGGCAAGTGCCATCATTGCACGGCCCATGATCGACCATGAAGCAGGCGCAGCGGCCGGGAAAATGGCGTGAGACTACAGCCCCGTCTGCGTGTTCTCGACGCAAGCCTTTGCGTAGGCAATTGCTTCGCGGATCGCTTCATCCTTGCTGCCGAACCGGTTTTTCATCTTGTGCCGC
This sequence comes from Cupriavidus sp. 01L45, assembly GCF_056399885.1. NCBI lineage: Bacteria > Pseudomonadati > Pseudomonadota > Betaproteobacteria > Burkholderiales > Burkholderiaceae > Cupriavidus > Cupriavidus sp. 01L45. Next base: position 20,940 of record NZ_JBFTSG010000005.1, read on the forward strand.
AAGCCAGGGATGAACTCGTTGGTGTGATCGATCTTTCGCTCGAACAATACTGATGCCTGCCAAATCCCGCCATGTGACTCCCAGACCGTGCAGTGGCAGTGGTAATCCCCTTCTTCGACAAAGACATGGCTCGACACGGCAATCTCCCATCGTTACTCATGGATCATGGAGTGGGCAGAAAATCACTAGCCATTTTCCTTCTCATCGCCCAAGCCAAACAGATGCACGGTGTCCCGGTGTCGCCGGTGAGCTACCAGCGCCAAGCACAGGCCTGCGATTGAGAACCCCAAGGCCCAGCCGATAGTGCGCCGCATCTTCGCGGCCTGTTCGGCCCGGTAGCGGGAGTCCGCGGCTACGCGCACGCCCTCCCAAAACTCGGTTTCCTGGTTGCCGTTTTCGACTATCGCCATGTCTGCCTCCCTTGATGGATGTCGGAGAGATTTATGGAGGAAATCGTAGCATGTAGCACCTGACCACGCAGACCATCCACTACCACTCCGGCACCTGATGGACCTGCCCCCGCTGTCGGGCAGGCTGCGCGTCAGCTCGCCCCGCGAGAATCCGGCATCTCAGGGGGCGATATTGCCGGGACCGCTACGATCCATGCAGCGAAATTGGATTGCCAACACATGGCCCCCGGCCGTGGAGACAACGTTTCATTCATGCCGCGCAAATGCGCGCTCGCCCAATACCTTGTTCAATCGATTGTTCAAAATATCCAGGGATGTGAACCCCGTCGCCAGAAGTTGCAACTGTCCTCGATCTTCGACGAGCAAACTCGGGAAACTTGATATACCCCAGCTACGGGCGAGGGAAAAATCCGCCTGCGTCGCTTGCTTCACATTATCGGATTCGAAGAGATCGCGAAATGCCTGCTTCGATACATCGAGGCCGCTGTCTGCCAGGGCGCCGGCTGCCACTTCGACCAGGACATCCGTTGCCGTGGTATCTCGGGCATCAATGTAGAATGCTCGCTGCAGAGTACGAAATAGCGGAAGCGGATTCTGTCCTGGAGCAAATGCGCGCGCGGTTACCACCGCTCGGCAGATGGGTTCCGTATCGTATACAAAGCCTTCGCGAGCCAGGAACCCCTTGCGGTTGAATTGAAGACCGCTAGCCTGCTCCACGCGCGTCCAGTGTTGAAGGCGGAAGCGTTTGCCGGCGTCGTCCAGAATGTCCGTTGCCCCTGCGCGTATGCCGCCCACTACAATTTTCAGGGGCAGGTCCGGCCTTGTTTCCGTGAGTTCCGTCAAAATATTTCCAAATCCGTAACACCACGAACACATCGGGTCGCCAACGTAGATCAACTGCATCGAGTTCTCCTGAATGAAGGGCTGATTGCAATGCGTGTCCAGCCCGGGGACTCCAATCTATTGGATGGGCCGGCACCGATAAACGCCCCTCGCGACATAACAGTCGTTACATGCCCGCAAAACGATGAAACGCAAATTCGATGACCTTCAGCTCGGCAGCATCGAGCTCTTCTGTCTCGCCGCAGAACTCAGCAGTTTTACGGCAGCAGCGATTGCCACCAGCGTGACGCCGGCAGCAGTAAGCCGCTCCGTTTCCCGCCTGGAATCGCGTCTGGGTGTACGCCTCTTTGTCAGGACGACACGCCAGATAAGGTTGACGGATGAAGGCCGGATCTATTTCGAGCAATCTCGCAACGCGCTGGCGCAACTGGTCGATGCCGAGCGGCAAGTGAGCGGTCAACACGGGAGTCCGGCAGGTCTGCTGCGCATCAGCCTGCCAACCCCATATGCGCACTACCGGGTGCTACCGGTGCTGCCGGAATTCCATCGGCGCTTCCCCGATGTTTCCGTCGAAACCCATATCAGCAATCGCAACGTCGAATTCGCAGACGACGTCTACGATCTGTCGGTCCGTGGCAAGGCGCCCGAGGACTCCACGCTCATCGCCAGGAAACTGGAGGACGCGGAACTCGTGGTCGTCGCTACGCCGGGCTATCTCAAGCGCGCGGGCAAACCGACTACGCTTGACGAGTTGCACACGCACGAGTGCATTCAGTTCGATATTCCCAGCAGTGGACGGCGGTTGGCCTGGACCTTCAGTCATGAAGGGAAACACATCGACATCGCGACAACGGGAAGCTACGGATGCTCCGAGGACGTGCTCGGCGGCGCTACGCTGGCGCGCGCAGGAGCGGGATTGTTTCAGACCTATCGATTCGTGGTGGAGTCTGACCTGCGCGAGGGGAATCTGGTGGAGGTGTTGCCGGAGTATGGCGGGGCCACCCGGCCGTTCATCCTGCTCTACCCGCACGCGCGCCATTTGTCGCTGCGCGTGCGAACCTTCGTCGATTTCCTGGTGGAGAAGTTCGCGCACTGAGCTACTGCGCCGGCCTTATCTTCGCGATGACTACCAGCACGACAGCGGCGTTGGCAGGCAGCTGGTTATGCGAGAACGCCGAACGTGCATGGCCGGCCTTTTCACCCAGCACGGCGGCAAACAAATCCGAGGCGCCGTTGATCACCGCGGGTTGATCGAAATAGCCCTCGGCACTGCTCACATGGCCTTCGACGCGCACGATATGATCCAGCCGCTCAAATCCGCCAAGGTAGTGCCTGATTTGCGCCAGAACGTTCAAAGCGGCCAGTTCARCCGCCTGCTTGCCTTGCTCCACGGTCAGGACTTCGCCAACGCGCCCTTGAAAAATGACGCGGCCCTCCCGAAGCGGGAGTTGCCCCGATATAAAAAGAAGGTCGCCTGCTTCACTGGTCGCGGTGTAGCTGCCCAGGGGCTGCGGCGGCTGCGGCAGCGCAAGGCCAAGATCTGCGAGTTTGGATTCCACGGACATTTCGGCTCCTCAATGGTTACGGCTGAACAAAGACATCTCAAGAATGATTGATTAATTGATTGGCTCGGCATGGCGGCCGTAGATGCCACCGCTTTCATTGTTCAACAACGGGAACCGCCTTGCCGCGGATGCGGAATCCGATCCTCCATGCCGGACATATGATGTAGACGATCGGCATTCCGCTTTGGCTAAACTATAGGCTCCGGTGCCGCCCCGATAAGCCGCCGACGTGGAACATCACTTGCTACACGACGGAATAAATCCGAGTGGCCTTCACCCTCGCGTCCAGGACTTCGCCGGCCACAGTAACTTGACGCCTCACGGGTCTTGCATGGCTGAGGCCCCACACGGCGCCCGCGCGCCAGTCTCCGATCGGTTGCGTTATCCCTTCCAGCGCCGCCAGGGTCACGCAGGCCGGTCTATTCCATGGACAAGAATTTCGTCCGCGCGTAACGCATAGGGTTTTGCCTGGAACCGGGTTCCAACAAGCCCGCTCGATTTCGAATCATCTGGAAGTCGAGCGTTCTGGTGCGAGTTCAAGAGGATGTGGAAAGGTTGCCTGCCCGATAAGCACGGGCAGGCCGGATTTATGAAAACGCTGGCTCAGACCAGGTTGATCACGACGTTGATGTTGCCGCTTGTGGCTTTGGAGTACGGGCACGTCTGGTGCGCGGCGTCCACCAGCGCCTGGGCGACTTCGTGCTCCAGACCCGGGAGGCTGACATTGAGACGCGCTTGAAGGAAGTAGGCGCCGCCGGCTGTGCCCAGGTCCACTTCCGCGTCGATGGCCAGGTCGGCCGGGAGAGTGACCTTCATTTTGCCAGCCGCGATCCCGATCGCACCGATAAAACAGGCCGACCAGCCAGCGGCAAACAGCTGCTCCGGATTGGTGCCGCTGCCGGCGGTGCCGGGAGACGAGAGCTGAATGTCCAGGCGGCCATCAGAGCTGCGGGACGTGCCGTTCCGCCCACCGGAGGAGGTGTGGGTTTTGCCGGTGTAGAGTACATTTTCGAGTTGGGTCATGATGGATTTCTTACTGGAAATTTAAAAGGCTGTTTATCAATCGTATGCGATCAATCCGGGCGGTCATCGGAGTGACGGGACGTGCTATGCGGCCAAGCGGGGATCTGCAGCGTGTTCGCTTTCGGTATAGCCGTCACGGTTGCTGATGCGGGCGAGCATGGCAGCGCTGTCGGCAGCGGCATCTGAGCCGCGGGCGGGCGAAGCGGAGACGCCAACGCGATCCAGGCCCGCGACGAATCGCGCGGTGCCATCGACATAACGGGCGCCATCCGTGTAGACGTCACGCTCGCCACTACGCGCGCCGTCAGTGAACGGGTCCCGCTCTACGCTGCGCGCGGCGGCTGCGCTTGGGCCAGCGCCATGATCCGAAGCCAGCTCGGCTGCGGACACAGTCTGTACCCCACCGGCGGCGGCCAAAAGGGCAACGATCGAGACAAGGCGCTTGGCAAAGATTGTGACGTTGATGATTTTCATGATGCTTATCCAGGTTCGTGTAGGGCAGTTGCGCCGGTGTCCGGCGCGGACGGTGTTGCGGCGCGGGCGGGATGATCTGGTCTTGGTTGCCGCCGCCGCGCTACAGGAAGCATTTAAGGCGACCGATGTATCTGGCCCGTAGCGATTTCGCCGTGGCACTGTGAGCACACGTATCGCACTGGGCAAGCGATACAAACGAATACAAAATCGTCCGTCGCGGCAGCGAGGAGGAGGGAATGAAGAAACGGCGGCCGAGGGCGGAGAGACTGGACCCGGACCGGAGGACGGCACGGACCGCACCTTGTCGGGACGCGGCACGAAGTGCTTCATGCCAAACACCAGACACCAAACGCCAACCGCTAAACGCTAAACGCGACGTGCAGCCCACCCAGCCTGCCGTCGCTGGAAACGAGGCGCCGCGCGCCGGAACAGCCCGCTATGCCTGTGCAGGCAGGGTGAGCCTGGCCTGAAGGCCGCCCTCTTGCCGATTGGAGAGTATGAGCCGCCCGCCAAGGGCCTGCGCCAGTTGCTGCGCAATCGCCAACCCCAGGCCCGTACCGCCCGTCCCCCTGTTCCGGGACGTCTCGAGGCGATAGAACGGCTGCATGACCCGTTCAAGCTCGGCTTCGGGAATGCCGGGACCGCGATCCCGCACTGCAATGGCAAGACTGCCTTCCGCCTCCCGGAACACAGCAATATCCACGTCGCCGCCGAACTTGAGCGCGTTGTCCACGAGGTTCGTCAGGATGCGACGCAGCGCCTGTGGGCGCGTCAGTACCGGTGCGCCGACCTTGCCGTCCAGGGTAATCGCATGCCCACCGTCCCGATAGTCACAAGCCAGGCTGTCCAGCAGTGCATCGAGGTCCACGCGGGCCAGCGCTTCCGCGCTGCCATGCAGCGTGCGCGCATAGGCGACACCCTCGCGGACCAGATGCTCCATCGCGCGAAGATCGCTGTAAAGCTTGTCCTGCGTCTCGGATCTCTCCATCAAGTCCAGGCGCAACCGCATTCGCGTGATGGGCGTCTGCAAGTCGTGGGAGATCGCCGCGAGAATTTGCACGCGCTCGGCGAGATACCCGGCGATGCGCTGCTGCATGGCGTTGAAGGCCGCCGCGGCGTGTACGACCTCGGCCGGCCCGCGCTCGGGGATAAGGTCGGCCTTCAGATCGGGCCCCAGATTCTCCGCGGCTGCCGCCAGTTGCTTCAGCGGCCGCGTTACCAGGCGCACGGCGATCCAAGCGCAGCCTGCCAGCAGCGCCAGTTGAACGCACAGGAGCACCGGCAACCAGGCCGACAATCCCGTTGGCGCCGGATGGACATCAATGGTGAGCGGACTGCCGTCGCTCAGGCGCAAATGCACCTGGAATTGCGCCCCATCTGCAGACAGTGTATTTGCCGTCACATCGTAACGCTCCCCCAGTGCCTCTGCGATCGTCGCGACGGCTTCCTGGGATAGTTGCAAGGCTGGCGGGTCGCCGCCGGCCGTGCCGGCGTTGAGCAGATAGCTGTAGTTTCGGCGCCCCAGCCGATCGAGCCAGGCCGGCCGCTTATCCGCCGGCATCATGTCCAGGATGGCAACGGAACTGGCCACATCGCGCCCGAGGTTGCCCAGCATCAACCTGTCGGCGACCTGCGAACGCTCCCGCAGCACGAGGCTGAAGGCAAGCCCTTGCGCCAGCACGAGGCCGATCAGCAGTATCACCATCAGGCGAGCAAACAACGTGCGCGGCCATCCTCGCAGGATCCCGTCCGGGCGGCTCATGTGCGCGCCTCCCGAATCTCCACCATCGCCGCGAACACATAGCCCTCGCTGCGCACCGTCTTGATATAGCGGGGCTCCTTGGCATCGTCGCGCAGACGCTGCCGCAGGCGGCTCACCATCAGGTCGATGGAGCGCTCGAACAGTTCGGCTTCGCGTCCCTGCGTCAGGTTGAGCAGTTGGTCCCGGTTCAGCACGCGCTGCGGATGGTCGAGGAAGACCCGCAGTAGCCGGTACTCCGCGCCGCTGAGGGCGACGATGACGTCGTTATCGTCGAGCAGGTGCCGCGCGGTCGTATCCAGCCGCCAGGGGCCGAAAGCCAGCACGGTAGCCGCTTCGGTGATCTGCAGGTTGGGGGGCAGCATGCGCGTGCGCCGCAGCACCGAACGTATCCTGGCCAGCAGTTCGCGCGCCGCGAATGGCTTGACGAGGTAGTCGTCCGCGCCCATCTCAAGCCCCAGGATACGATCGGCCTCCTCGTTGCGGGCAGTAAGCATCAGCACTGGCATGTTCTTGCGTTCGCTTGCGCGCAAGTCCCGGCACAACGTCAGTCCGTCTTCGCCGGGAAGCATCAGGTCCAGCACGACGAGATCCACCGCGCCCTTGTCCAAGGCCGCGCGCATCTCGCGTCCGTTCGCCGCAAGGGTCACACGCATCCCGCTGCGTTCGAGATACTCGGCCGCCAGCGTACGGATCTCCCGGTCGTCGTCCACGATAAGGATATGGTCAGGCTGCGTCATGGCGCACCGTCAGATTGGCAGGGTGGTTGCCGGTCACAGGGCGAACACGCCGTCGCCGTGCGGCGCCCGTCAGGCGCAGAACAGGCGGTCTGGAGAAAGCCCATCGGCAGGTCGCACCTGCGCGAAGCTCATACGCGAGTGCGGACAAGATCATCGTGGCGAGCAGCAGTGAACGCTTCATTTTCGTTTCCCCTCCAGGATCGCGGCGCGCAGCCCGCGCCTTGATGCCATTGTGCCGTTGCCTCCGTGGCGCTTTGTATCGTCATGTATCTGGACCGCCCGCGGACAAGAAACATTTCATTTCCGGCCGTTTCCCGAAACATCCGGCATACGCGCGAGCGTTGCAATAGCGCCATCGCGTCAACACCGGAGGCATTCGTGACTTCAACAACCGCCACCCTACCCCATTTACCGCAGCGGCGCCGCAGAGCGGAAATCACCGGGCGCGCCTTGCCGGGGCTTTGCCGGAGCCGGCCATGATCGAACTCATACTGGCATTTTCGGCCGGCGTGCTGACGATCGCGTCCCCATGCGTGCTTCCCGTGCTGCCGATGGTGGTGAGCACGTCCATCGGCGAGCAAAATCCTCTGCGTCCGCTGTCAATCGCATTGGGGTTCGTCACCGCGTTCTCCTCGGTGGGCATTGCATTCAGTGCACTTTCGAGCTCTCTCGGTGACGTGCACGGCCTGATCCGGGATGTCTCCATCCTGATTCTGTTCGCATCCGGGCTCGCTCGAATCTGGCCGCGGCTATTCGACCGGCTCATGACGCCGTTTGGCGCCGTGATCGACCGCCTTGCCGGCGTCGGTGCCCGGGCAGGCAATGGCATGGTTGGCGGCTTCGTGCTAGGTACGACGCTGGGCGTGGTCTGGACGCCGTGCGCGGGGCCGGTACTGGCTTCCATCCTCGCACTGGTCGCCAGGGCGCAGGACCTGGGGCGTGCCGCAAAGCTCCTCACGCTGTTCGCCGCGGGCGCCGCGATTCCCATGCTGGCCATTGCCTACGGCGGCCGGTTCGTGACCACCCGCGGCCGCAAGGTCGCCCGCCATGCACATCATTTGCAGCGCGGCTTTGGCGCGATTGTCGCCGCAACCGCCGTTGCCATGTACTTCCAGTATGACGTGATTGCCGTAGCCTGGCTGACCAACTCTTTCCCCTCAATCCACCTCGGAGTCTGACTCATGCACCGCTCGATTCGTGCCTGTATCGCAGCCGTATCCCTACTCGCAGCAACACACGGCAGTGCGATAGCCCCCTCGCCTGCCGACCATGGCAAGGCGCCGGAGTTTCCCGCCAACGCGAAGTGGCTGAACACCGAGCCGCTGACAATCTCCGCACTGCGCGGCAAGGTGGTGCTTGTCGATTTCTGGACCTACACCTGCATCAACTGCATCAACACGCTCCCGCACGTCAAGCAGTGGTACGACAAATACCGGGACAATGGGCTGATGGTGGTCGGCGTGCATACGCCCGAGTACCCGTTCGAGAAATCGACCTCGAACGGACAGGCTGCTCTCAAGCGCCTCGACATCCGGTATCCGGTCGTGCAGGACAACGCGTATGTCATCTGGGACGCCTACAGGAACCAATACTGGCCCGCCCTCTATCTTGTCGATGCCAGCGGCAAGATCGTCTACCAGCATTTTGGCGAAGGACACTACGAGGAAACGGAAGCGGCCATACAGAAGCTCCTTTCCGATCGCAAATAACCCTGTGCAAGCCCGGATCACGCCAGCAACCGCCGCCCCCCGGAAAAACAGATCGACGCGGGGGCCGCGCCGATCCACGAGAGGGACCGTCCCGGCACAGGCGATCCGGAACGTCCCCCGACCCGCGCCCGCTAGTAGCGGGCGACTTCGATTACGGCATCCGCAAAGGCCTTTGGCGCTTCCTGTGGAAGGTTGTGGCCCGCACCTTTGACAATCCGATGCGCGTACTTGCCTGTGAACCTTTTCGCGTAAGTACTACCATCCGTAGCCGGTGCGACGCCGTTCGAATCTCCGTCGATCGTGATCGCCGGCACCGTGATCGCCGGGCCTGTGGCCAGGCGCTTCTCGATACTGTCGTATTGGGGCTCGCCCCCGGCAAGACTGAGTCGCCAACGGTAGTTGTGAATCACAATCGCCACATAGTCCGGGTTGTCGAAGGACGCCGCCGTACGGTCGAACGTTGCATCATCAAAGTTCCACTTAGGGGAATTCTCCTTCCAGATAACCTTGGCGAAATCACGCCGGTTAGCCTCGAGGCCGGCCTTGCCGCGTTCCGTAGCGAAGTAGAACTGATACCACCATGCGTGCTCGGCGTTCGGCGGCAACGGGCGCTTGTTGAACTCAAGGTTATTGATGATGTAGCCATTGGCGGAAACAATGGCTTTGCAACGCTCCGGCCACAGCGCTGCGATGACACAAGCCGTCCGCGATCCCCAGTCGTATCCGGCGAGAACCGCCTTGTCGATCCTGAGTGCGTCCATCAATGCAATGGTGTCGAGCGCAACTGCCGATTGCTGGCCATTGCGGAATGTCTTGTCGGAGAGAAACCGCGTCGTGCCGTGACCGCGCGTATGCGGAACAATGACCCGGTAGCCAGCGGCTGCCAGATGCGGGGCCACATCGACGTAACTGTGAATGTCGTACGGCCAGCCGTGCAGCAGGATAACGACGGGACCATCGTGCGGTCCAACCTCGGCATAGCCGACGCTGAGAACACCGGCTTCGATCTGCCTGAGGTTGCCGAACGACGCACCGGACGTCGCCGAGGCGGCGACTGGAACAGACTGCCCGGCAGGACTCGACTGCGCACGAGCGAGTCCGGTCAGGCCCAACTCCAAGGCACCGATTCCGACAGCCGCGGCACCAAGGAAGCGACGACGGTCAGGGTTAATCTCTTCAGACATGCTTAATTCCCCTTTTTTGAGGTTGGCTTTGATTTCCAGGATACGAATTACTTGTATCTGGGATGTGTCCGGGTTGGGTGGCAGGTCCGACGATGGCATCGCGCCGGGGGCCCGGTCGGAGCTGCGCGGCACGCACTGATTCCTCACATGAGCGGGGTGCCGCATTTCCAACGAAGCGGATGACTACCCGTCGTCCGTGCGGAAAATATAGGTTCAATCGGTCCGCCGATTAGCCCGCCGCACAGCACATGGGTTGTTACATGGTGTAAATCGAAATGCGCCGGGCTTCCGGCCAACGTGGCATCCGCAGTTCCCGATGCCTGCTATCCGCGTTGGCAATCGCAAGGCGCACGGCATGTGGCGCACCCCTTGCGCGCCGCCGTTCCTGCCATCTCCCGGCCCGTGAGACTGTCGAGCCGGTGCGCCGGCGTTCCCGCACGCTCAACAGACGGACAGATCGGTGCGGGCACTGGCTTTGCGCCTGATTTGTTCCCGTCAGGCAAGACTCTTTGTCCATGGCGGGTATTCGAACTCAGCATCGATTCAACTAGATTTAGGACCAATCGGTGCCGCCGGCCCGATCGGCAAGAGAGCCGAATCAACTTGTATCGAGGTTTATCATGAGCACATCGCAAAAAGTCGTCGTCGTTACTGGTGCATCGCAAGGTATTGGCGCAGAGGTGGTCAAGGCTTTCCGCAAGCGCGACTACCGCGTTGTTGCAACGGCGCGATCCATCAAGCCATCGGATGATGACAACATCCTGACGGTCGCAGGCGACATCGCCGATCCGGCCACCGCCCGGCGCGTCATCGCCGAAGCCGTGGCACGCTTCGGCCGCATCGACACGCTGGTCAACAACGCCGGCATCTTCATCGCGAAGCCCTTTACCCAGTACACCGCCGAAGACTACGCGGCGAAAACGGGCGTGAACCTCGCGGGCTTCTTCTACATCACGCAGCTCGCCATCGCCGAAATGGAGAAGAGGTCGAGCGGCCACGTGATCAGCGTCACCACCAGCCTGGTCGACCACGCCATCAACGGCGTGCCTTCTGTACTGGCATCGCTGACCAAGGGCGGACTGAACGCGGCCACGAAATCGCTCGCCATCGAATACGCCAAGAGTGGCATTCGCGCGAATGCCGTCTCGCCGGGAATCATCAAGTCCTCGATGCACCCGCCGGAAACCCATGCCGCGCTCGGGGCACTCCATCCGGTAGGCCGTATGGGCGAGATGAGCGATATCGTGGACGCCATCCTGTATCTGGATTCGGCGCCCTTCGTAACTGGCGAAATCCTGCATGTCGACGGCGGGCAGAGCGCTGGTCACTAGAGCACGCCAGGGCGCCATTGAACGCCGCCCGGCCCGCGTGGGCGGGGCGGACATCTCGTGCGCCAGTCAGTCCAATGCCGCCTGCCTTCGCGCGCCACTCACGTGCGCCATCTGCCGCCGCGCACGAGTTCTGTCACCGCGTCGGCAAAGGCCTCGGGTGCTTCCTGCGGCAAGTTGTGGCCGACACCCGGAATCTGCCGATGAATGCGCGGCCCGGCAAACCGTGCGGCGCTGGCTTTGCCGTCGGTTGCCGGGACGACGCCATCGGCCGTGCCATCCAGCGTGATGGCGGGAACCGGGATCAGCGGAATCGCCGCCAGCTTCCTTTCCGTTGCCTCATGCTGCGTCCTGGTGGATTTCTGGACGTACTCCTGCATCAACTGCATTCGCACGCTCCCCTATATCCGCGCCTGGGCGGAAAAATACAAGGACCAGGGGCTGGTGGTCATCGGCGTGCATACGCCCGAGTTTGCCTTCGAGAAGCGTGTCGGCAACGTGCGCCGGGCCGTGGAGCAATTCAAGATCCGCTACCCGGTCGCGGTGGACGGCGACTTCCGGATCTGGCGGGCGTTCGGCAACAGCTACTGGCCGGCGCTGTACTTCATCGATGCCAGCGGGCAGATTCGCCACCACCAGTTCGGCGAGGGCGGCTATGAACAGTCCGAGGCTGTCATTCAGGCTTTGCTGAAGGAAGCCGGTGCGCAAAAGGCCGGCACCGCGCCGGTCAAATTCGACACGTCCGGTGCGCAAGCGGCGCCAGACCTGGACAACGTGCGCTCGCGGGAGACCTATATCGGCTACCAGCAGGCATCCGGCTTCGCGTCGCCCGAGGGCCTGCGCGCCGGCACCGCACGCGACTACACGATCGCCGAGCCGCGCCTGAATAGCTGGGGCCTGAGCGGCAACTGGACCGTGGACGCCGAACAAGCCACGCTCAACCGCGCCGGCGGCGGCATCGCCTACCGCTTCCGCGCGCGTGACCTGCACCTCGTGCTCGGCCCCGGCGCCGACGGCACGCCGGTGCGCTTCCGTGTCTTGGTCGACGGCAAGGCGCCCGGTGCCAGCCACGGTACCGATACCGACCCGGATGGCAACGGCACCGTCACGCAGACCAGGCTCTACCAACTCGTTCGCCAGCCGGGAAAGGTCGGCGAGCACACCTTCGACATCCGTTTCCTGGACCCGGGCGTCCAGGCCTTCGTCTTCACTTTCGGATAACCGTTTCCGTCAAGGGAATCTGCCTTGCCGGCTCCGCCGGCTACTGCTTGTCCGATGCCTTCCGGCTGGCGGCAAACATCGACATGCGGCGCGTAATGTGCTCAAGGAACTCGGATGCCGCAGCAGGCAGGGGCCGGCCGGTCTTCACAAGCAACCGCGCCTGGGTGCCCCTGAGCAATGGATGATTGATCGGTACGGTGACCAGGCTCCCGGCAGCGATCTCGCGATACGCCGCGAATTCTCCGATCAGCGTAATGAAGTTCTCATAGGCGACAAATTGCTTCAGCGCCGTCAACGAGTTGGTGACGAGCGTCGGGCGGATCTTTATGTTCTCCGCGAACTCCAGCATCTTCGCGGCGTGCCCGATGCCAAAGGACTCCGGCATCAGCGCGAGCGGGTATGACAGCACATCGCGGATGCTGGCTTCGCCGCCGCGCAACGCCAGCGGGTGATCGGGACGAACCAGCAGCACCACGGGCTGCGGAGAACTGGCACGGTACTCGATGCGCGGGTGAGGCGGTGGATTGTAGGCAAGGCCGATGTGGGCGCGGCTTTCAGCGACTTCGTTCAGGACATCGTCGACTGGCAGGATCTCCATGCTGATATCCAGCATCGGGTACCGCGCGCAAAACGGCGCAAGGACTTCGTTGACGAGCGCATCGACATAGCCCTCGCTCATGGCCACCTGGACCTTGCCCTGCTGCAATCCCTTCAGCGCGTGCAGCTGGTCCTCGAGATTCTCCTGATGCGAACGGTAGCCGCGCCAGAACTCGAGCAGATGCGCGGCCGCCTCCGTCGGTTTCACACCGCGCGACTGGCGTTCGAACAGCGTAGCGCCCAGTTCTTCTTCAAGCAGCCTGATCTGTCGAGTGATCACGGAGGGTGACGTATTGAGGCTGTCCGCCGCCCCGCGAATGGTGCCGTGCGCCAGAACCTCACGGAAGTATCGTAATCGCAGCTGATTGATCTCTCGCATGTCGAAACACAATTGAGCCAATGTGATGGGCAGGAGGCAACCATACATGAACTTCATCGCGCCTGCCCGGCCATCCCCCGCCATGACGACCGGGCCTGACTCCGGCCATCTTCACCATGCGATACGGATGGGTTGCGTTGCTCAGATTAGAACGAAGCGTGAGCCCGCTTACTGTTGGTCGGAACCCCCGGCTCTGTCACCATCGGCGGACTGGATAAGCGGCATCAAACACAACGCACTGGAGACCGGCATGTTAGTCATTCCGAACGAAAGCGCCGTCGACGACACTTCGACGCTCTACAACAAGATCAACTGGCGCCTGCTGCCGTTCCTCCTGATCTGTTACCTGTTTGCCTATCTCGACCGGGTCAACATCGGCTTTGCCAAACTGCAGATGCAAAGCGACCTCGGCTTCTCCGACGCCGCTTACGGCGTGGGTGCAGGCATCTTCTTTCTCGGCTATGTACTGTTCGAGCTGCCAAGCAACCTGCTGCTGCCTCGCGTGGGCGCGCGCAAGACGTTCAGCCGGATCCTCGTGCTGTGGGGCATCACGTCCGCCTGCATGCTCTTCGTGCGTGATGTGCCAACGTTCTATGCCATGCGCTTCCTGCTCGGCATCTTTGAGGCAGGCTTTGCCCCGGGCATGATCTACTACCTGTCGTGCTGGTACGGACCGCAGCGCATGGGGCGCGCCATCGCGATCGTCTTCCTGGCGGGACCGATCGGCGGCATTGTCGGAGGACCCGCTTCGGCGTGGCTGATAACCACCATGTCCGGCACCGCCGGCCTCGCCGGCTGGCAGTGGATGTTCTTGATCGAGGCCATCCCCTGCGTATTGCTGGGGTTCCTTGCACTGTCGCTCGTGCCGAACCGCCCCGCGGATGCGGCCTGGCTGACGGACCAGGAAAAACGTTTTCTGGCAGCTGAGCTCGGGGTATCCGTCGCGCACAAGCACTCGTTCATGGCGGTGGCACGGGATGCGAGGGTCTATGTGCTCGCCCTTGCGTACTTCTGCATTATCGCGGCCATCTATGCCATGAGCTTCTGGCTCCCGACCCTGATCAGGGCGCAGGGCGTGGCCGATACCGTGCAGCTCGGCTGGTACACCGCATTGCCATACCTTGGCGCCGCATTCGGCATGTACTACATGGGGCGCCGCTCCGATCAAAAGGGCGAGCGCCGATATCACAGCGCAGTGCCCGCCTTCTTCGCTGCCCTGTTGCTCGCCGGGTCGGCACTCGCAGACGGCAATCTCGGTCTGTCGCTTGTCCTGCTTACGCTCGGCACCACCGCGCTCTGGATGACTTACACGGTGTTCTGGGCCATGCCGGCCGAGTACATCAAGGGCCCGGCGGCAGCCGGCGGCATTGCGCTGATCAACACGATCGGCTTGTCCGGCGGCTTCTGGGGCCCGGCCATCATCGGGTGGGCCAAGACCGCGACCGGCAGCCTGCATCCTGGCGTGCTGGTCATGGCGTTGATGCCGCTGATCGCCTCGCTGATCCTCCTCGCCAACAAGTTGCCTGAGCGCCGGTAGTCCACTGCAAACCACATACAAGGTTCCGAGAGGAACACACGAAAGAAGGAGCAACCATGCTTTTACATCTATCCACCTGGGCCGAAGTCGAACAGTTTCTCAAGCGCAGCCGCGTGATTGTCGTGCCAATCGGTTCCAACGAGCAGCACGGGCCAACGGGGCTTCTTGGCACCGACTGGCTTTGCCCGGAGATCATTGCGCGCGAGGCGGAAAAGACAGCCGATATCCTGGTGGCGCCGACGTTCAACATTGGCATGGCCCAGCAYCACCTCGGCTTTCCCGGCACCATCTCGCTGCGCCCGTCGACCTTCATTGCCGCGATCGGTGACTGGACCCGCTCACTGGTGGGGCACGGATTCGAGAAAATCCTGTTCCTCAACGGCCATGGCGGCAATGTGGCCTCCATCGAGGCCGCGTTCTCCGAGATCTATGCCGAAGCCAGTTTTTCCCGGCGCCGCGCCGGATTCGCACTGAAGCTGTGCAACTGGTGGGACCTGGCAGGCGTCAACGAGCTCGCGCGCGAGCAGTTCCCGACCGGCCATGGCTCTCACGCCACGCCTTCCGAGATTGCCATTACACAGTGGGCCTTCCCCGCCGCCGTGAAGTCGGCCCGCTATACACCCCAAATCGCCCCATCGGGTCCCATCCGGGAGGCGCTCGACTTTCGTGCGCGGTTCCCGGACGGGCGCATCGGTTCCGACCCGGGACAGGCGACACCGGAAAAGGGACGCGCACTGGTCGAACTGGCCGCGCAAAGCCTCGCGCGCGAGCTTGAAGCATTCGGGGGTGAGCCAATGCCCCTCTGATACGCGCGCGATCGCGAGTTCGCTACGGCGTACATGACTGGCTGCACAAGGGTTGCCGCATCCCCCCCGAAGCCGGGTGAGGTATAGACTTTGAACGGGTGTGGTTCACACCTGTTGCCAATCTTCGAAGGAACGATGCAATGCTCACCCAGAAGACCAAGGACATCGTCAAATCCACCGCCCCGGTGCTGGCGGAACACGGATACGCCATCATCCAGCGTTTCTATAAACGCATGTTCGAGGCGCACCCGGAACTCAAGAACGTCTTCAATATGGCGCACCAGGAACAAGGGCAGCAGCAGCAGGCCCTGGCGCGCGCAGTGTATGCCTACGCCGCGAATATCGAGAATCCCGAGAGTCTCTCGGCCGTTCTGAAAAACATCGCAAACAAACACGCAAGTCTTGGCGTGCGGCCGGAGCAATACCCGATCGTCGGTGAACACCTGCTCGGCGCGATCAAGGATGTTCTCGGGGATGCGGCGACCGGCGAGATCATCTCCGCCTGGGCGCAGGCGTACGGGAACCTGGCTGACATCCTGATGGGTATCGAAAGCGAGTTGTACGAGCGCTCCGCCGAGCAGGATGGCGGCTGGAAAGGCTGGCGCACATTCATCGTCCGCGAGAAGCGGCCTGAGAGCGACGTCATCACCTCGTTCATCCTGGAACCGGCCGATGGCGGCCCGGTGGTGAATTTCGAGCCTGGCCAGTACACCAGCGTCGCGATCCAGGTGCCCTCTCTTGGCCTGCAGCAGATTCGGCAGTACAGCCTCTCCGATGTGCCGAACGGGCGAAGTTACCGGATATCGGTGAAGCGCGAGAGTGGCGGCACGACGCCGGCGGGTTATGTCTCTTGCCTGCTGCACGATCACGTCGGTGTTGGCGACGAGGTCAGGCTCGCCGCGCCGTACGGCAGCTTCTACATCGACGTAAATGCCAGGTCCCCGATCGTGCTGATCAGCGGCGGCGTAGGGCTGACCCCCATGGTCAGCATGCTGAAGAAGGCGCTTCAGGAACCGCCGCGGCAGGTAGTGTTCGTGCATGGCGCCCGCAATAGTGCGGTGCAGGCCATGCGCAACCGTCTGCGCGAAGCATCGCATGAGCACGCCAACTTCAAGCTGCTTGTGTTCTATAACGAGCCTCTCCCGGAAGACGTCCAGGGTAAGGATTTCGATTACGAGGGTCTGGTCGACGTCAGTTTGATCAAGGATTCCATCATGCTGCCGGACGCTGACTACTACATCTGCGGACCGATCCCGTTCATGCGGATGCAGCACGATGCCCTCCAGAACCTGGACATCCCGGAGACGCGCATTCACTATGAAGTGTTCGGGCCGGACCTGTTCGACGAGTAGCGCTGACCAGCGGCCAACCTAAGTCGCTGCTTGAGATTGCGTAGCGCCTGACCGGGGACCACGCCCCACTTGACGCCCGGTTTCATACCGCACGCCCAGCCGCTGGAGAATCTCACGGCGTTTGCAGCGACACACCGTACTGGGCAAAGATCTGCTGCAGCTCGCCGCTGCGGCGGATCGCGTCCAGCGCGTTCTGCAGCGACTCCGCGAGTTCGCCCTCGTCCGCCTTGACCGCCATGCCGATGGCCCAGCCGCGCGCGGGCAGCAGCGGCGAGGCAACGTCCACCGTGGCGAAGCGCGCGGCGGACTGGCCGGCCGCCTTGAGCGCGCTTTCGTATTGCGAGCGCGTGACCATCGCCGCGGCGATCTCGCCGGCGAACAGCGCGCGCAGCGTTTCGTCCGGCCCGGCATAAATCTTGACGTTGTCGCGCAGCGCGCCCTGCGCCCCGGACAACAGGGCATTGGCACCGGCGGAGCCCGCTTCCGCGCCGGTAGGCTGGCCGGCCAGATCCTCCAGCTGCCGGACCTCGGAGACACGCTCGCGGTCGTGGACCAGCACGAACATCTCGCGGTGATAAGGCGCGAAGATCAGCGCCTTGTCGTTCGCGCGCATGAACGCACGGTCCACCGGCACATGCAGCATCACATCCGCCGGGCCATAGCCCAGGTAATGGCCACGCCACACCATATTGCGCAGGTCATCCGACATGTTCTCGTCAGCATCGAACGGCAGCAGCGACACCGACAGCCCCATCTGCTTGCTCAGGGCCTTCGCCAGCGCCACGTCGATGCCCGGCAACGGGTTGCCCGCTGCCGTGGAAAATGGCGGCAGACTCTTATAGACGGCCACCTTCAAGGTCCCGCTCTGGCGGATCCTGGCCATATCGGCCAGCGACGGCTGGACGCAGACGAGCGCGGCAAGCGCCAGCAGTGCGCCGGCCAGGCGATGGGAGCCGGCGGGGGCCGGCAGGGAGGGAGCGGCGTCCCGGAAAGGGCTGGCGCGCATGGGAGGTCTCCTGGTTTTCTTGATCTTTGTGTTTGTGAATCAGGGAATGCGGGAATGCGGTGGAAGCGCGGGCGGGCCCGCAGCCCTTACTCGTGCCGCGATTCGAGATAGGTCTTGATGGACCAGACCGCTTCTTGGCTCAGCACGCCATCGAACGGTGGCATGTAGACCCGGCCGTCTCGCGTGCGCCCCTTGCGCACGGTGGTGGTGAAGTACTGCGAGACCTCGCCCATGCATTCCTGCTTCTTCCTGGCGTTGGCCAGCGACGCGCAATCGCTGTCCAGCTTGCGCAGGTCCGGCGCGATGCCGCCCGACACCGCTTCCAGCCCATGGCAGCGCGCGCAGTTCTGGTTGTAGGCCGAGGAGCCGATACGCAGTGCTTCCTGCTGCGCTTCGCCCGTCCTGTATGGATTATCCGGACGCCATTCTTCGCCGAGTTGCGGTAGTGTCTTGGTGTCCACTGCTTGCGGTGTGACGTCCCCATGGGCCGAGGCCGCTTGGGGTAGCGCCCCGGCCAGAAGCGTGCAGATGGCAATCAGGGCAAGTGTGCGGCGTGGTGTTTTCATCAGTGTCACCTCCAGTTGTTGAACTATGTTTTGAAGGTGACTTCCGCAAAAGCCATACCAAGCGCAAAGTGGGCCATAAACCGGACGAGGCCCCGGCAAATGGCAGGCGTGTGACACAGCACGCCGGAACCAGTGCCCTGGAATGCAACACCCTGGCAAGCGTTTTGCTTCATGAAGCAACACTTCGGGCCATGTCGACCACGCCAGGACCCGGAGCGACCCGTGCACAGATCGCGGGCGACTTCCACAGGAGACAGAAAAATGACTTTCCAAGCGGCCGGCGTCCCGCCGGCGGCAACGGGCAACCCGGCGGAGGGCGACCGGCCAGACCTGATCGCCCAGGCCCACCTGCGATCCGAAGCCTATGGCTTGCGGCCCTATGAATCGCCAGACTTCTGCCCGGTGCTGCAAAGCGAGCTGAAAACGCAGATAGAGCGCAGCCAGTCGCTGTTCACCCACGCGCTGCCGGTCATGGAGACGCTCTACGACCAGATCGTCAACACGCAGAGCATGGTGATCCTGACCGACGCCGCCGGCCTGATCCTGCACTCGCTGGGCGACGACGACTTCCTCGCCAGGGCCAACAAGGTGGCCTTGCAGCCCGGCGCGCTGTGGTCCGAGGAAAGCCGGGGCACCAACGCCATCGGCACCGCGCTGGCCGAGAGCAAGGCCACGCTGGTACACGGCGCGGAGCATTTCCTGGAGGCCAACCGCTTCCTCACCTGCTCCTGCATGCCCATCCTCGATGCGTACGGCAAGACAGTCGGCGCGCTCGATGTGACGGGTGACCAGCGCGGATTCCACAAGCACACCATGGCGCTGGTGCGGATGTCGGCGCAAATGATCGAGAACCAGCTTTTCGCCAATGCCTTCCAGGACATGGTGTGCGTGCGTTTCCACTCGCGCGCGGAGTTTATCGGCACCCTGGTCGAAGGCATCGCCTCCTTTACGCCGGGCGGACGCTTCCTGTCGGCCAACCGCAGCGCGCAGTTCCAGCTTGGGATGTCGGTCGGCGCCTTGCACGCGCACACCTTCTCCTCGCTGTTCGGCCTGTCGCTGTCGCAGTTGTTCGACGCCGAGCGCAAGGCCCCGGGGGGCGTCGTGCACCTGCCGCTGCCAAGCGGCGTCAAGGTCAGCGCACGCGTCGAGTGGAAGGCGCCTGCCGTGTCCGTCCCGGCGGCTGCCATCGACAATGGCAGCGCGGAGGAGGCGCACTGCATGCCTGATGCCGCCTCCCTGCCCCGCCGTGCGGGCGCGCAACCGGCCCGGCGCCCCGCCGGGCTGGACGACCTGGACACCGGCGACGCCCAGATCAAAGGCGTCATCACCAAGCTGCGCAAGGTGATCGGCAAGGATATTCCCGTCATGGTGCTGGGGGAAACCGGCACCGGCAAGGAACTGCTGGCCCGCGCCATCCACGCCGACAGCCCGCGCAATGCCGGGCCTTTCATCGCTGTCAACTGCGCCTCGATACCCGAGACGCTGATCGAATCCGAGCTGTTCGGCTACGAAGAAGGCGCCTTTACCGGCGCCCGCAAGAAAGGCGGCATCGGCAAGATGCTGCTGGCCAACGGCGGCACCCTCTTCCTGGATGAAATCGGCGATATGCCCTTGCACCTGCAGGCGCGCATGCTGCGCGCGCTGCAGGAGCGCGCGGTCACGCCGCTGGGCAGCAGCCGGGTGATCCACGTCGACGTGTCAGTGATCTGCGCCACCAATCGCAATTTGCGCGAGCAGGTGGCCAACGGCCTGTTCCGGGAAGACCTCTACTACCGCCTGAACGGCCTCGTGGTGCGCCTGCCGGCCTTGCGCGAGCGCACCGACCTCGATGTGGTGGCCGACAAGCTGTTACGCGAGGGCCAGGCAAACGGGGGACCGCGCATCAAGGATTCGGTGATGGCGATGTTCCGCAGCTATCACTGGCCGGGCAATATCCGCCAGCTTGGCAACCTGCTGCGCACCGCGCGCCTGATGGCCGAAGGCGAGGCGGAGATCACCGAGGACCACCTGCCCGACGATTTCCTGGAAGACCGGCTGGCGCGCCAGGCCACCCACCCCGCGCACGGCGCCACGCTGGAAGCCGATGCCGCGCCGGCCGGCGGGCGCGCCCCGGAGGTAGCGCCCGGCCCACAGCCCACCCGCCTGGCCGACGTCGAGGTGCTGGCCATCGTCGCCGCGGTCAAGGCGCACCACGGCAATATTTCCGCGGCGGCCAAGGCGCTCGGCATCTCTCGCAATACGGTCTACCGGAAGCTGGACGAGGCCAACGCGCTGCCGCAGCAAGATGGCTGAGACGGCAGCCGTGCGCGCCGGCTGGCGCTCAGGCCAGCGGCTCGCCGTGCATCCACAGGTCTTCCAGCTCGCGCCAGGCGTGCTGCACATTCAAGGGATGGCGCGAAGCGAAGTAGCGCCAATGGCGGTACGGCCCGGCGGTCGCCGGGCTGAGCACGCGCGCCGCATCGCCACCCGCTTCCAGTGCGGCGGCAACGCCGCCGGCCAACGCATCCAGGTAGGCCAGCGTGGGCGCCAGCGTTTGCGCCGGCGTGCCCGGCGCGGTGCCCACCACGAGATCGGCGGGTAGCGCCGACACGGCCCGCAGCGCGCGCCGCCAGCCTTGCAGGGAAGCCTCCTGCATCTCCGGAACGCGGTCGCGGTAGGCCAGGCCGCCCACGCATAACAGCCGACGCCGCGGCGCATGCAGCACAGTATCCGAAACGCTATGCGCCCCCGCGTGGACATGCACCTCCCACGCGGTGGCGCCGGTCTGCAGGCGATCGCCATGCCGCAAGCCGGGTTCCGGCAGCACGATCCGCGTGCCGCGCATCGCGGCTGGCCCCAGTTGCGCGGCCAGGCGCGCCAGGCACGCCTCGCAGCGCTGCCGCATCAGGCTGGCGGTGGCGGCAGAGGCCAGGAACGCGGGGCGCGGCCGCAAGCGCGCAAAGGCCGCGTTGGCCAGCACGTTCTCGGGATGCGCATGGGTGTTGACCACCCAGCGCACCGGCTCGGGCGTCACGGCCCGGATCGCCGCCAGCAACCCGTTCCCCCAGGCCAGATGCGGGCCCGGGTCGACCACCAGCACCCCGGCTCCGGTCACATGGACCAGGGTCGGCACCACCTCCCCGGCATTGGTCCGCGCCACCTCGGCATTGGCTGCGCTGGCCACATACACGCCAGGCTGCAGCCTCGCCAGCACCACGCGGCCAAGTGCGGCGGCCGGGCCCGCGCCGCCGAGCGCCATCGCCAGCAGGGCGCCCATGAATCCGCGCCGGGTGGGATCCGTCACCGCCGGCAGCCCGCCGCACCGATGGCGGCCCGCAGGGCCTCGGCCATGGCACCGGCAGGCAAGTGTCCGCCGGGCACCCAGACCAGCCGCGCCTGGGGCATGACCGCCTTCAAACGCAGGGCGTTGGCCGGCCGGCAGACCTTATCGGCACGGCCATGCAGCAACGTCACCGGCACGTCGCGCGCACCGATCTGCGACGCCGCCTTCAGCAACGCCGGCTTGCCCAGCCCGGCGCGGCGGCGCAGGTAATGCGCCTGGATCCGGTATTTGTCCACCGCCGCCATGCGCTCGCGCCACGGCTGCCGCCCCGGCCGCGTCTGGCCAAGGCCCAGCATCCGCCGTTCGGCGCGCTGCCACTGTCCGGCAGTGTCCAGTTTTTGAACAGTCGTGCCACTTTGCAACACTTGCGACACAGTGAGCAGACGAGCCCGGGCATCGGACAACCGCTCGCCCCTCCCCATGACGCGCCGCAGCATCGCGCCGCCGCGCGGAGAAAAAAGCCGATGGATATCGTCGCGGCCTGTCAGGAAAGCGCCCCGCAGGACCAGAGCCGCCACCGCGCCGGGATAGCGCGCGGCGTAGGCCAGCGCCAGCGCTGCCCCCCACGATCCGCCCACCACGCTCCAGCGCTGGACGCCAAGCGCCTCGCGCAACTGCTCCAGGTCTGCCAGCAGCGCGCCCGCCGTATTCCGGCGCAGCGTCCCGGCGGGCCGCGAACGGCCCGCGCCGCGCTGGTCGGGCATGACCACACGGTGCCGCAGCGGATCGAACCATGCCGCCATCGACGGACTGCAGCCGCTGCCCGGCCCGCCGTGAAGCACCAGCCACGGATCGCCGGTGGCCGGGCCCGCCTGCCGCACGTGCATGCGGTGGCCATCCCGCGTACGGAGAAAAAAACACTGGGACGGCAGCGGCGCTGCGGGCATGGATGTTGCCTCGGAAAGAACGCGGCGACGTTCGCCGCAAGAAGACGCGATGCATTCACTAACTATGCCACCCCCGAGGAGGAGACATGAACTGGAGTACCCCCGCCTACAAAGAACTACGCCTGGGTTTCGAGATCACGATGTACATAGCCAACCGCTGAGCACTTTTGCCTGAATGCCCCGATCTGGCAAGGCCCGCCCCCGCGGGCCTTTTTTTCTCGCTGGCGGGCTTTTTGCTCTTCGACTCCGTAACGAACCCTATCGATACGCGCCATGACAATACTCCGGGTCCTGGGATCGGCCGCAGGCGGTGGCTTTCCCCAGTGGAACTGCAATTGCCGCAATTGCGATGGCGTACGCAACGGCACGCTGCGCGCCACGCCGCGCACGCAGTCGTCGATCGCCTTGAGCGACGAGGGACAAGACTGGGTGCTGGTCAACGCCTCCCCCGACATCCTCGACCAGCTGCGCCACGCGCCGGCGCTGCAGCCGGCGCGCCAGCCGCGCGACACAGGTATTGCCGGGGTGGTGCTGATGGATGCGCAGATCGATCACGTCACCGGCCTCCTGATGCTGCGCGAGCACCGGCAGGCGCTGCCGGTCTACGCCACCGCGGCGGTGCTGCAGGATCTCGGCACGGCGTTCCCGCTGACACGCATGCTGTCGCACTACTGCGGCCTTGACACGCACACGCTGTCCCTGGACGACGCGCCCTTCACGGTGCCGCCGCTGCATGGCGTGATGCTGACGCCGGTGCCGCTGGAGAGCAAGGCGCCGCCCTATTCCCCCAACCGCAACGCGCCGCGGCGTGGCGACAATATCGGGCTGCGCATCGTCGATGCCGCCACCGGCCGGCGCGCCTTCTATGCGCCCGGGCTGGGCCGCATCGAGCCGCACGTGCTCGACGAACTGCAGCGCGCCGACGTGGTGCTGGTGGACGGCACCTGCTGGCGCGACGACGAGATGCAGCAGCTTGGCTTCTCCGCCAAGACCGCGGCGGACATGGGGCACCTCGCCCTGTCCGGCCCGGGCGGCATGATCGAAACCCTCGACCGGCTGCCCGCGGCACGCAAGATCCTGATCCACATCAACAACACCAACCCGATCCTGGTGGACGACTCGCCGCAGCGCGGCCTGCTGGCGGACCACGGCATCGAGGTAGCCTACGACGGCATGGAGATCACGCTATGACGCAAGCCACGGCATGGAGCGCGGCCGAATTCGAAGCACGCCTGCGCGCGAAAGAAACGGGCTATCACATCCACCACCCGTTCAACCTGCGCATGGCGGCCGGGCAATGCACGCCGGAACAGATCCGCGCCTGGGTGGCCAACCGTTTCTACTATCAGACCAGCATCCCGCTCAAGGACGCGGCAGTCCTCTCCAACTGCCCCGACCGCGCCACGCGCCGCGAATGGGTCGTGCGCATCCTGGACCATGACGGCACCGAGACCCAGGAAGGGGGCATCGAAGCCTGGCTGCGGCTGGGCCAGGCGGTGGGACTCGAGCGCGAGGCGCTGTGGTCGCACCGGCACGTGCTGCCCGGCGTGCGCTTCGCCGTCGACGCCTACGTGAATTTCGCGCGCCGCGCGCCCTGGCAGGAGGCCGTGTGTTCCTCGCTGACCGAGATGTATGCCCCGGAGATCCACAAGGAGCGCCTGGCCGGCTGGCCCGGGCACTATCCGTGGATCGAAGCGCAAGGCCTGGACTATTTCCGCTCGCGCATTCCGCTTGCGCAGCGCGATGTCGATCACGGCCTGCGCGTGACGCTCGGCTACTTCCGCACGCCGGAGCAGCAGCAGCGCGCGCTGGACATCCTGCAATTCAAGCTCGACATCCTGTGGTCGATGCTCGACGCCATCCAACTCGCCCACCCATGACCCCGACCGAAGCCGACCTGACCAAGCCCACGCTGCACCGGACCTTCCGCCTGCAGTGGGAAGACGCCCAGCAGAGCTGGATCCTGCTGTATCCGGAAGGCATGGTCACGCTCAACGACAGCGCGGCCGCCATCCTGCAGCGCTGCGACGGCAGCCACACCCTCGACATGCTGATCGACGACCTGCAGTCCGCCTTCGGCGTGCAGGGCATCGCACCGGAGGTACACGCCTTTGTCAAACATGCCATCGAACGCGGCTGGCTGGTCTGAGCCGCCGGCAGCCATAGCACCGCCCGGGCCGCCGCTATGGCTGCTGGCGGAACTGACCTACCGCTGCCCGCTCCACTGCGCCTTCTGCTCCAACCCGGTGGACTATGCCCGGCACGACACCGAACTCGACACCGCCCGGTGGCGCGACGTTTTCACGCAGGCGCGCGCGCTGGGCGCCGTGCAACTGGGCCTGTCGGGCGGCGAACCCCTGCTGCGCAAAGACCTGGAAGCACTGGTCGAACATGCCCACGGGCTCGGCTTCTACACCAACCTCATCACCTCCGGCATCGGCCTCACGGATGCCCGGCTGGCCGCCTTGCGCATTGCCGGGCTCGATCATATCCAGCTATCGTTCCAGGACTCCACGCGCGAACTCAACGATTTTCTCTCCAGCACCCGCACCTTCAACCTGAAGCAACGCGTGGCCCGCCTGATCAAGGCGCACGGTTATCCGATGGTGATGAACTGCGTGCTGCACCGGCACAACCTCCCTCATGTGGGCGCCATCATCGAGATGGCGCTGGAGATGGGCGCGGAATACCTGGAACTGGCCAACACCCAATACTATGGATGGGCCTGGGAGAACCGGCAGGCGCTGATGCCCACGCATGAGCAACTGTGCGAAGCCGAAGCGGTCGTGAAGGCATACCGCGCCCGCATCGGCAACCGGTGCAAGATCCTGTTCGTGGTGCCCGACTACTTCGAGCAACGGCCCAAGAAATGCATGAACGGATGGGGCACAACCTTCCTTGGCGTGGCGCCCGACGGCGTCGCGCTGCCCTGCCATGCGGCCCGCATGCTGCCCGGGCTTGACCTGCCGAACGTCACCACGCGATCGCTACGTGAGATATGGCGCGAGAGCGAGGCCTTCCAGCGTTTTCGCGGCACGCACTGGCTGCCGGAGCCTTGCCGATCGTGCGACTCGCAGGCGGAAGACCATGGCGGGTGCCGTTGCCAGGCGTTCCTCCTGACCGGCGACGCCGCCGCCACGGATCCGGTTTGCGATCGGTCTGGAGACCATGGGAAGGTCGCGGAGATCGTGCTGCAGGGCAGGCTGGCCGAGGTGCAGGCGCGCGGACGGGAGAGCGGGATGGTCTTCCGCAGCGATGGGAATTCGCTCAGGCTAAGCAGCGACGGTAGCTGCGCTGATAGCAAAAAACGGAAGTAGAAAATTGAGAACAAAAAGAGCAAAGACGTTTCACGCCGTGCCTGGGCTGCCGGGCGGGCCGATGTGAAGCGTCTTTGCGAATCCTTCCTTCGTATCCGGTTTCTATCCGACCGTCAGGCCTGACACCGGTCTCTTCCAATGCTCATCCGGTGCTCAACCGATACTCAGCACCCACTCTGCCAGCCTCCTGGCATCCGCTTCACTGATACTCTCGTGCGACGGCATGGGAATCCGTCCCCAAACACCTTTTCCGCCCTCACGGATCTTTTTCGCCAGCCGCTCGGGCGCTTCCCCATCTCCCTTGTACTTGGCCGCTACCTCGGCAAAACCCGGCCCTACCACCTTGGCATTCATACTGTGACAAGAAAAGCAGCCGCTCTTGTCTGCCAGCGCCTGCATATCGGGCGCCGCTTCGACCCGGGCGGCACACAGCACCATGGCCACCGTGGCCGTCAACGACAGGTATCCTTTCGCCTTCTGCATATCTACTTCCCAATGCTCTGATCATCGACCAGCCCTTGCGCGTGCCGGCTTCGGTGTGCGAGGCCGGCACGCGCAGGGCAGCTTCACTACATGGTGTCCGGCAACGTTCAGCTCTTGTGCAGCTTGAACACCCACACCGATCCGCCCTGCTCCAGGAAATTCACGCGCTTGGCAACTTCCCCGCCCCACAGCGGCACCGCGCCGCCCCAGCCCGACACCACCGCCACATACTGCTCGCCGCCCTCCTCCCAGGTAACCGGAGGCGCCACCACGCCGCTGCCCGTCTGGAACTTCCACAGTTCCTTGCCGGTTTTGGCGTCCGCGGCCTTCAGGTAGCCCTCCGGCGTGCCCCAGAACACCAGCCCGCCGGCAGTGGTCATCACCCCGCCCCACAGCGGCGCGTAGTTCTTGACCTCCCACTCGATCTTGCCGGTCTTGGGATTGATCGCGCGCAGCGAGCCGATGTAGTCCTCGTTGAGCGGATGGATGGTGAAGCCGGCGCCGAGGAAGGCGGCACCCTTCTTGTAGCCCACGGGTTCGTTCCAGATATCCATGCCCCATTCATTGGCCGGTACATAGAACAGGCCGGTCTGCGGGCTGTAGGCCATCGGCTGCTGGTTCTTGCCGCCGAGGAAGCCCGGCGCGGCGAACACGGACTGGCCCTTCTTCGGATCGCTGCCCGCGGCCGGGTCGCCCGGCCGGCTTTCCGCGATCATGTTGGGGCGCCCGGTCTTGAGGTCGATGCTGCTGGCCCAGGTGATCTTCTTGACGAAGGGAAAGGCGTTCACCAGCTTGCCGTTGGTGGCGTCATTGACGTAGAAGAAGCCGTTGCGGTCGGCCTTGCCGCCCAGGCGCTTCCCATCCTGGTCGAAGGTCACGAACTCGTTGACGCCGTCGAAATCCCAGCCATCGTTCGGCGTGTTCTGGTAATGCCAGACGATCTTGCCGGTAGTCGGGTCGAGCGCCACGGTCGAGGCCGAATACAGGTTGTCGCCCTTGCGCATGTGGCTGTTCCACGGCCCCGGGTTGCCGGTACCGAAGTAGGCCAGGCCGGTCTTCGGGTCATAGGTGCCGCCCAGCCAGGTGGCCGCGCCGCCGGTCTTCCAGGTCTCGCCGGGCCAGCTGGCGTTCTGGGTACCGGTCACACCGTCTTCGGTCTTGTTGCCGTCCTTGTCGTACTTGTAGCCCATATGGCCTTCCACCACCGGCCTGGACCAGACCAGTTGCCCGGTCTTCGCGTCGCGTGCCTCGACCCGTCCCACCACGCCGAACTCGCCACCGGAGACGCCGGTCAGCACCATGCCTTTGACGATCAGGGGGGCTGCCGTGTAGGAATAGCCGGCGGCATAGTCCTCGATCTTGTCCTTCCACACCACCTTGCCGGTCTTCTGGTCCAGCGCCACCAGTTGCGCGTCGAGCGTGCCAAAGATCACCAGGTTGTCGTACAGGGCCGCGCCACGGTTGACCACGTCGCAGCAGGGCATGATGCCTTCGGGCAGGCGATGCTCATATTTCCAGAGCTTGCTGCCGGTCTTCAGATCGAGCGCGTAGATGCGCGAGTACGAGGCCGTCACGAACATCTTGCCGTCGTGAATCAACGGCTGCGCTTCCTGCCCGCGCTGCTTTTCGCCGCCGAACGAGAACGACCAGGCCGGCACCAGCTGGCTGACGTTCCTGGTGTTGATGCGGTTCAGCGTGGAAAAGCGCTGGCCTTGCGGGCCCATCCCCCACGACAGCACGTCGCCCGGCGACTTCGCGTCATTCTCGATCATGGCATCGGTCACCGCGGCCTGCGCCGCCAGGCTCGCGGCAGCCGCCGCGAGCACCATCATCACGCGTAACGTCCTCATTGTCTGCTCCTCTCTCTTGTTGTCGATCTTCACCAGTGCGCCTCGCACACCAGACTGACTCTTGGCAATTCCCATGCCAATGGAAAACACCTGCATCCGGCCCCGCGGCGGCCTGTGGATGCCGGGATGGCGTACCAGCGCGGAACACTCGGTTGCCGTTGTTGCGGAATTGAACAGCACACCTGTCCGGACTCAGCGTCTCAACGCCGCGTCCTCATACGCCGGGTAGAGGTGCGTCACATTGCGCAAATACTCCGCCGGCATGGCGCCCCAGCGCGCGTAGGCGTCCGGCACCGGCATGGCAAGCACCTCGGCCAGGTCGCGGCCCTGGGAGGCCGCCTGGGTCATGCGGGCGTCCAGCCACTGCAGGTAGCCGCGTGTCTGCGCGATGGCGTCCGCGCTGCCGAGCGCCGGTCCGTGGCTGGGGATCAGCAGCCGTGCGCCGCTGTCGCGCACCAGCGCCTGCAAATGGTCCAGGCTGGCCAGCCAGCGCTTGAGATCCGCATGCGGTGTGGTCGGCACGCGCTCGCGAAACGCCACGCCGCCCGCGAAGACCACGCCGGCGCCGCGATCCACTATCACGAGGTCGTCGGCGGTGTGACCGTCCATCCGGATCAGATCGAAGGTGTGCCGGCCGATCGTGCGCCGGCCCGGGGTCAGCACGTGGCGCGGCGGCGCCGGTTCCGTGTCGCGCATCCAGTTGCCGCACAGCCGGTAGAGGTTGTCGGCATATGCAGGCCCTTCGCGCCGGGCGCCGTCGATGGTGCCGGCCAGCGCGCTGCCGCCCACGTCGGTATAGGCCTGGTTGCCGAAAAAGTAGTCCGGATGCAGGTTCAGATTGAGCACCAGCCGCACCGGCGCCGCCGTGACCGAAGCAATGGCGCGGCGCTGCTGCTCGCCGTACTGGTGCGACGGCCCGGTATTGATCACCACCACGCCGTCACCCGTGTCGATAAAGGCGGTGTTGATGATGTTGCAGCCGTTGTCCGGCGCGAAATCCGCATTGGCCCCTTCCAGCAGCCACACGTCGGCGGCGACCTGGCGTGGCGCCAGGCGATAGTCCCCTGCCTGCGCCAGCGCCGCCTGCGCTGCCAGCCATAGCAGGATCCCGAGCGCGCGCTTCATGGCGTCACCTGCGCCGCGAACCGGTTGCCGTTGTTATCGCGTCCGCTCACCGTCATGCCGCGCTCCATGGCTTCGCGCAGGTCGAAGGAGAAGATGGGGTTCTCGGCAACCGGTTCGTACAGCGTCAGCCGCAGCATCGCTTCCCGGGTGGCGTCGAGCAGGCTCAGCGACTCCACATGGAAGGCCGGGATACCCGCCACCAGCCCGGTGTCCATCGGGTGCATCACGCGTAGCCGCACCCGGCCACCGTTGCCGCCGAGGCCGGGAAACACGCGCGATTCGACCCGGTTCAGCGTGGTGCTCCACGAACCGTCGCGGCGCGTCGCGCCCGGCACCRTGCAGCCGCCGCCGCTGGCATCCACCATCACCCCGCCCACGTGCCACACGCCGTCCCGCGTGCGGGCCGCCACGCGCACCGGCGAGGCCTGCTCCAGCTTGAAGCGGAACGACAGCGAGGGGCGCACCCTGAGCGGCTCGAACTCCAGCACCTTGCGGATCGGGTTGCGGTCCACCGCCACCACGATGCGATCCACCTCGCCGAGCGCCGACGCATCAAAAGCGATCGGCACCCGCATCGGATCTTCGGCAAAGGCCGGCCCGGTGACCTTGACGCGGCTGTCGAACACGTACGGCGCCTGCCGCAGCGCTTCCTTGTGCACCAGCGGCCATTGCGGCGACTGCAACGGATCGCGGCTGTCCAAGGCCCACGCACCCGTTGCGGCCAACGCCAGGCAAGCTGCCAGCGGCACGGCATGCCTCATGCCGGACCCCCGGCCTGGCGCACGCGGCGAGCCATCCCGCGCTGAGGGTCGTAGCCGAGCAGCGCCAAAGCGAAGAACACGGCCGTGCAAGCGGCCACCACCGCGAGACTGACTGGCGCGGCCTGCCCGTACAAGGCGAAGCGGATCGCTTCCACGGCATGGGTAAAGGGATTGAAGCGCGCGAGCTGGTAGACTACGGTGGCGCCGGACTCCTCCAGCTTCCAGAGCGGATACAGCGCCGAGCTGATGAAGAACATCGGGAAGATCACGAAATTCATGGTGCCGGCGAAGTTCTCCAGCTGCCGCACATGCACCGACAGCAGCAAGCCCAACGCCCCCAGCATCAGCGCGGCCAGCACCATCACGGCCAGCGCGCCGGGCAGGCATGCCGGCGCGAATGTCACGTCGAAGGCCATGGCGACAAGCAGGAAGGCGACCATCTGCAGCAAGGAAAGCAAGGTGCCGGCGGCCAGCTTG
The DNA here is from genome assembly GCF_056399885.1 of Cupriavidus sp. 01L45. NCBI lineage: Bacteria > Pseudomonadati > Pseudomonadota > Betaproteobacteria > Burkholderiales > Burkholderiaceae > Cupriavidus > Cupriavidus sp. 01L45. The sequence continues at coordinate 51,661 of NZ_JBFTSG010000005.1, forward strand.
CAGGCGAGCAGCCAGGCCCTGGGCAGCGGCGCGGTCAGCAGCAGGCGCATCACGCCCATCTCGCGGTCGTACACCATCGCCAGCGAGGACTGCATGCCGTTGAACAGCGCGATCATGCCGAGCAGGCCGGGCGTGACAAAGACCTTGTATTCGACATAGGTGTCGTAGGGCGGCACGATGGCGACGCCGAGCGCGTTCTGGAAGCCGGCCGCGAATACCAGCAGCCACAGCAGCGGCCGCGCCAGCGACGAGCACAGCCGCCCGGGCTGCCGGAAGAACTTATGCAGTTCGCGCCCGGCCACCGCGCGCAAGGCGCGCCAGGCGTGGATCAGGGTGGTAGTCATGGCCTGGGCGTCGCTCCCCTATTTGCCTGGACGGCACGCGGTGTCGGCCGCGTCTGCGCCCAGCGTGTCGAGATTGTTCTTCGGATGCAGCACACCCTCCACCGGCGCCACGCCGACCACGCCGTCGGGATGCGCCAGCAGGACCGGCTGGCGCAACTGGCGGTCCCAGCGCCGGAAGGACAGCGGCGGACCCTTGAAGCCATCCACCACCACCGCCTCGGAGACCAGCGCCTCGGCCTGCCCGGCAAAGCCGCCCTTGGGCTGCCGCGCCACGCTTTCGGCTATCGCCTTCACAGCCACCCACGCGGCCCAGTCATAGCCGGTCATGGGACGGCCCGCCGCCTTGATGAAACGCCGGTTCAGCTGCGGCCCGCCGTTGCGCTCCCAGGCCCAGTGCCAGGCCTGGCCGGTCAGTCCGCTGGCACCTACCACCGGGCGGGGCAGCTGGGTGGCATAGGGCACGCCGCGCGCGAACTCGCCGTCGGCATCGGCGACCACCACCACGTCGTAGTCCACGCCGGCAGTCAGCAGGCTGAGATTGTCCAGCTCGCGCTCGCGCGGATCGTTCGACAGCTTGAACGCGCGCTGCGCCGACCAGGCAATGCCGAAGCGGCGGGCAGCCTGCGTGAGCACGGCGCGCTGCGCCGCGTCTTCCGGCGACGGGCCGCTCAGCAACAGCGCACGGCGCCACTTGCGCAGCGCCAGGTATTGCATCAGCGCGTCCGCCTGCATGCGCCGGCTGGGCAGCGTGTGGAGCAGGTGCGGCGCGCAGCCGGCGCCGCGCAGTTCATCGTCGTCGGCGGAAACGTTGAACAGCAGCGCTTCGCCGGGCTTGACCGCACGCGCCGCCAGCCTGACCGCCGGAGCCGGCAGGTCCAGCAGGATAAAGCGCGTGCCCTGGCGCGCCAGCGCGGCTACCATCGGCCCCACCTCGGCCTCGCCGCTGGCTTCCTGCGCATCGAGCCGCAGGACCTGCCCGGCGGCTTCCAGCGCAAAGCGCGATTCCGCCACCGCCACGCGCGCGCCGTCCACGGGATGGCCTTGCGGCTGGCCGGGGTAACGTTGCTCCATCCGCCGGGGTGCATAGCGCGCATCGCCGGCCATGGAAACCACGGCCACCCGTACGTCAGCCGCGTGCGCGGTGGCTGCCAGCCACGCGAACACGGCCAGCCAGCGCAGACCGGTAGCCGGACTAGTCATCGATCGCCACCGAATGCGGCACCCTGCCCGCCTTGAGCGTGGTCACGGCCTTGTTGCTTGCGGTGTCGACCACGCTGACGTCATCGGACAGTCCGTTGGCCACATAGAGCAAGGCGTTGTCGCGCGTCAGCGCCAGGCCCCAGGCGCGGCGGCCCACCAGCACGTAGTCCAGCACCCGGCGCGAAGCCACGTCGACCACGGCCACGCGATTGGCGCGGCCCAGCCCGATATAGGCGCGCTTGCCGTCGCTGCTGGCGGTCAGTCCGACCGGGGTCACGTCCTCCGCACGGAAGCCCTTGGGCGTGAAGGCGATGGTGTGTACCACTTCCAGCGTATCGGTGCGGATCACGCTGACGCTGGCGGCCAGTTCATTGGTCACCCACAGCTCCTTGCCGTCCATGGCCAGCAGCAGGCGGCGCGGGCGGTTGCCGACCCGGATATTCCTGATCAGCTTGCGCGATGCCACGTCGATCACATGGACCAGGTTGGCGACTTCCGAGGTGACGTACACCCGCTTGCCGTCCGGGCTGGCCTTCACACCCTCGGGCTCTTCGCCCACCTTGATGGCAAACACCTTCTTGCCGGACGCGATGTCGTAGGCCGACAGCAGTCCGTCCTCCTCGTTGGAGACGTAGAGCGTGCGGCCGTCGGGACTGAGGTCGAACAGTTCCGGGTCGTCGCCGACCGGCAGCGAAGCCACGGTCTTGCGGCTCGCCACGTCGACCACGTCCACCCGGTTATCGTCGCTGCAGGCCACGTAAAGGCGCCGCCGGTCCGGCGACAACTGCAGGTGGCGCGGGCGCTTGCATTGCCGCCAGACGGCGATCAGTTGCCTGCTGGCGGCGCCATAGGCGGCCACGGCATCGTCTTTCTCGCTGGAGACGAAGACCTGCCCGGTGGCGTTGCGGCTTTCAGCGGCGCCGGCCACGCCGGCGGCGATCAGCAGCAACATGGCGGCCAGGGTGGCGCAGGCGATAAAGCCAAGGGTGGGCGGCCTGTTCATGCCGGGACACGCTCGGTAGCGCGCGCGGTGGCACGGACAGGCGATGCGGGGAAGCTGGTCAGGGCCAGGAAGGCCTGCTCCAGGCTGTCGCACTCGGCGGCGCCGCGCAGCGCGGCCGGCGTGCCATCGAAGCGCACCGCGCCCCGATGCAGCACGATCACGCGGTCCGCCTGCTCGACCTCCTGCACCAGGTGCGTGGCCCACAGCACGCCGGCCCGCGCCTGCGCGGCAAGCCGGCGTGCATCGGCAACGATCTGCGCGCGCGAGGCCGGATCGAGCCCGACAGTGGGTTCGTCCATCAGCAGCACGGCGGGCTCGTGCAACAGCGCGCGCGCCAGTTCCACCTTGCGCCGGTTGCCGCCCGAGAGCTCGCGCACGGATGCCCCTGCCCGCTCCGCCAGGCCGAAATCCTCCAGCAGCCGGGCAATCCGCCCGGCGGCAACGCGGCGCGGCAGCCCGTGCAGGCCGGCATGGAAATGCAGGTTCGACAAGACCGACAAGTCCAGGTCGATGGCCGGCTGCTGGAACACGATGCCGAGGCGGGCCAGCGCACGCACCGGGTGGCGCCGCATATCCACCCCCATGACCGTAACCCGCCCCGCGTCGGCCACGAACAAGCCGCTGAGGATCTGGAACAGCGTGGTCTTGCCAGCGCCGTTGGGACCCAGCAGCGCGACAAATTCACCGCGCCGCACGTCGAGCGAAACGCCGTCCAGCGCGTGCTGGTTGCCAAAGCGCTTGCGCACGGCTTCACAGCGCAGCGCCAGCGGGGATTCCGGGGCCATCACAGGTGCTCCTTCGGCTGGGCCGTGCCCACCCGCTCGGCGAAGCGACGCTCCGCCTCCCAGGCGCGCTGCAGGTAGGCCTCGTACCGGGCGGTGTTCAGGTAGGTCAGTTCCTGGTCATACCTGGCCAGCTCGGCCACGTGGCGGGGCTGTTGCATGGCGATGCGGAACGCGTCGTGCAGGCGGTTGACGATCAGCGGGTCGGTGCCGCGCGGCACGCCGATGCCATAGGGCGAGTTGTGGATCGCGTTGTCGAAACCCAGCTCGCTGACGGTCGGCACCTCGGGCCAGCGCGCCGATCGCTGCGCGCTGAACACGGCCAGAAGGCGCATCCGCCCGCTCTCCACGAAGGGCGCGAAGCCGGTCGAATTCACGCCCGCCATCAGCGAGCCATTGGCCACCGCCAGCATCTGGTCAGCGGTGCCGCGGTAAGGCACGTGCACGTAGCGCACGCCGCTGCGTCCGAGCACATCCTCCATGGCGAGGTGGGCGGTGGTGCCGATGCCGGTCGAACCCACCGTCAGCGCGCCGGGATGGGCACGGCCCCAGGCAATCAGGTCATCCAGCGTGTGGAAGGGGCTGTCCGCGGGCACCACGATGCCGAAGGTGTAGCCGGAGATCATCAGCACCGGCTGGATGTCGCGCAGCGGCTGCCACGCGGTTTTCTGCTGATGCGGGAAACGATAGACCGTCAGCGGCAACTGGCCGATGGTGTAGCCATCCGGCCGCGCGGCGGCAAGCGCGCCGCCCACCAGCGTGCCGCCGGCGCCCGGCCTGTTCTCCACCACGATGGGCTGACCGAGCTCCCGCCCGGCCAGTTCCGCCAGCACGCGCATCGAGATATCGGTGGCACCGCCCGCCGGCCACGGCACGATCAACGTGATCGGGCGCACCGGAAAGCGCGGCGCCCCCTCCGCTGGCGCGGCCAGCGCATGCGCCAGGCCAAAGCCGAGCAGCAGCGCGAAAGCGAGGCGACGAAGCATGGCATGGCAGAAGGTGGAAGTGTTCATGCTGATTAGAAGAGCAAGGCCGATACCATGTGCGGCGCAACATGCGGGCTGTCGGGCGCCTGGCCTTCTCCGGCGTCATCCTGGAGGCCGCCAGGCATCGCTGTAAGGCTGCGCGTTGTGCAGTGCGCTATTGATGGTTGTCCCGCCGTGGAACACGCCACCAGCGCCCGGGCCAGACCTGTCCCGTTTTGAAACAGAGGCTCAGCCGAAGCCGTGCTCCACCGCATAGCGATGCATTTCCACCCGGTTGGCCAGGCCCATCTTCTTGCGGATCAGCGTCTGGTAGTTCGCCACGGTCTTGGTACTGAGATAGAGCTGCGCTGCCACTTCCTCGATCGCCGTGCCGCGCGCGAACAGGCGGAACAGGTCGAACTCGCGCGGCGACAAGGCCAGGTGCGGCAGCGGCCTGCTGCCGGCATCGACCAGGCCCGCGACATCGTCGGACAGCGCCTGCCCCCCGTTGGCCACCTTGCGCACGGCGTCCACCAGTGCCTCCGGCGCACTGCTCTTGGTCAGGTAGCCGGCGGCGCCGGCCCGCATGGCCTGGCTCACGATGGCGGCGCTGTCGTGCATGCTGAACACCAGGATCCGCAATGCGGGGACCCGCGCGCCCAGCCGCTGCAGCACCTCCATGCCGCCGCGTCCGGGCATCGACAGGTCCAGGATCAGTACGTCGGCCGGATGCTGCGTCAGCCAGGCGTAGGCGGCATCGCTATCGCCGAACTCGGCCACCACGCGCACCCCCTCCTCCAGTTCCAGCAGCCGCCGGTACCCGGTGCGCACTACCGCGTGATCATCGGCAATGACTACGTCGATCGTTTTCATTTGCTCTGGCTCCCATGCGGTTGAACCGGCTCGGCGAACGCCTGCTGCGCAAGCGGAAAGCTGGCGCTCAGGCGGCAGCCGGGCGTGGCAAGGACCGCAGCAGAGGCGGGTTCGATGTGCAGCGTGCCCAGATGGGCCCACGCGCGCTCCTGCATCCCTCGCAGGCCATGACTGCGCTGCAGGGCCGCGGCGACGTCGGCAATGCCCTGGCCGTCGTCCTCCACGCTCCAGCGCACCGCCTCCCCTGCGGCCGTGGCGGCGATGCGGATCGCCACGCGGCGCGCGCCGGCATGGCGCATCACGTTGGTCAGCGCCTCCTGCGTCATCCGGTACAGCGTCAGGACCAGGTCCGCGCCCGGCGCCACACCACCAAGCGCCACCTCATAGTCCACCTGCGTCTGCTGGCCCGGCTGGTCGCGCCAGGCTCGCACCAGGTCTTGCAGCAGACGCTCCACCGAGGCGAGGCGGCCGTCGGGCTGCACGCCGTGCGGCCGAAGCCGGTGCAGCAAATGACGTACCTCGTGCTGAATCCTGGCGCAATGCCCGGCCAGGTCGTTGGCCACGAGTTGCAGCACGGGCTCATGGACACTCTTGCGAACCAGATAGGCGGCATCGGCGCGCATTGCGGTGAGCACCTGGCCGAACTCGTCGTGCAGCTCCCGCGCCAGGCGCGCGCGCTCGCTTTCCTGGGCAGTCAGCAGCTTGCGGCTCAGGGCGCGTCGCTCCGCCTGGGCATCGTCCAGCGCACCAGCCAGGTGGTTGAGCGCACGGCCGACCTGGTCCATCTCGCGCGTGCGCATGGGCGGCAGGCGCACGCTGTAGTCCTTGTCTTCGTAGCGCCGGATCGCCTCCAGGATCTGTTGCAGGGGAGCTAGCGCCCGTCCCAGGGCCCAGTGGATGCCAAACAGTAGCAGCGCGCCATAGACGGCTAGCACGGCGAGGTTGCCGGCCATGTCGTCGCTGGCTTCCTGGATTTCGCTCTCCGGATTCCAGCGCAAGGCGGCGCGGTAGGTAGCGCCGTCGCGGGTGTGGATCTCCCAGCGGCTTTCCAGCCGCGCCGCATTGGCGCTCAGGCCCGGCAGGGCTAGCAGGCCGCCCCAGGCGGAGCTGTCCCGTGGCTGCGGCGCGCTTACCAGCACCTGGCCCGCGGCATCCTCCAGATGCAGCCACAAGTGGCGCATTTGCGCCGATGCATTGATGGCGCGCAGGGCGGCAAGATGCGCCTCGCGTTCGGCCGGCGCCGCCATTTGCAATGCCGAGAGGCGCGGAATCAGTTGCGCCATGGCGTCCGCGCCATGGCGCTCGTCGCCGATGGCGCGCACCGCGAGCCATAGCGCGACCACCAGCGCGCAGCACAGGCAGGCCGCGGAGATCCAGATGGCACGGCTTAACAGATAGCGAGACATCGTCATGGCAATGACGCCCCCCGGAAGGTTGCGGTGGCCGGTGGAATTCGCCCGCGGATCGGGAGGTTTTCCCGAAGCCCGAGGTATGGAACCTGCTCCCTGTCCCTCGAGTTGTTTCCGCCAGGCCGGCACCCAACGCAGGTGCCCCGGCCAATCATTCCGAGGAGATGCAAGATGCCAGCCAACCTACCCCCGCCCAGACGCAGAGCCAAGCCGGGAGGCGCCGCCCTGCGCCCGGCGCCCCGCCTCGGCGCGCCACGGCGCGGCGCGGTCACCGCCATCGCACTGGCCGTGGCACTGCTGGCCGCCCTGCCCGCTGTTGCACAACAGGACAATGGTGTGCAAATCGGGGACAGTGCCACGCTGCCCGAGGTCCTGGTGGTGGCGGCGGCTCCGCTGCCCGGCATCGGCGTGGACCGCGATGTCGTGCCCTACACGGTGCAGACGGTCAGCGGCGACAAGCTGAACGGCACGCGCACCGGCACCCTCGCCGAATACCTGGCGCGTAACTTCACCGGCGTCAACGTCAACGACATCCAGGGCAGCCCCTTCCAGACCGACCTCACCTACCGCGGCTTTCGCGCCTCGTCGATCCCGGGCGTGTCGCAAGGGCTGTCTGTCTACCTGGACGGCATCCGCGTCAACGAGCCCTTCGGCGATGTGGTTAGCTGGGACATGATTCCCGAGTCCGCCCTGGAAAGCGTCTCGCTGGTCTCCAGCGCCAACCCCGCTTATGGCCTCAACACGCTCGGCGGCGCGCTTGCCATGACCACCCGCTCGGGCCTGACCTCACCTGGCTTCACCGCCGATCTCTCTTATGGCAGCGGCAACCGCAAGCGCGCCGACCTGTCGGGCGGCATCCGCAGCGACAGCGGCTGGCACGCCTTCGCCGCCGGCACCCTGTTCCAGGAGCACGGCTGGCGCGATCATTCCGAGGGCCGGYTCGGCAACCTGTTCATCAAGGCCGGGCACGAGGGCGAGACCGACAGCTGGGATGTGTCCGTGCTGCATGGGCGCAGCACCCTGATCGGCAACGGCCTGGTGCCCAGCTACCGCGCTAGCGGCAATGCCATGCTGCCCGGGCTCTACGAGAGCAATCGCGGTGCCGTCTATACCTATCCCGACAAAACCGAGAACATGGTCACCCAGGCCGCCCTCAACGGCCGGCACTGGTTCGACGAGAAGACCAGCGCCGCCATGCTCGCCTATGTGCGCACCAGCCGCCGCGACACCACCAACGGAGATGTGAACCCGGTCTACGCTGCTTATACGGAAGACTGCGAAGATGGCTTCAATGCCGCCGGCAGCCCGCGCAAGTCCCGCTGCGGCTACACCCGGGACGACGGCGCGGCGCTGGATCCGGCGGTGCTGAACACGACGCACATGTGGCAGCAGTCCATCGGCATGGCGTTCAGCTTCGCCAAGGAGACGGAAAAGCACCTGATCAACGCCGGGCTGACGTTCGACCGCAGCCGCCTCACCTATTCGCAGTACGAGCAGCTAGGCACCTTTACCGACGACCGCGGCGTGATCGCGGACCCGGATGCGCCGAACGAACTGTTCTCCGGCGTCAGCGGCACCTCGCGCGCGATTGGCCTGTACCTGTCGGACACCTGGGCCGTGACGCCCAGCACCTTCGTGACTGGTTCGGCCCGGTGGAACCACGTGACCGTGAGCAACACGCTGCGCAACAGCGACGGCAGCGAGCAGCCGAACGAGAGCTTCACCTACCGCAGGCTCAACCCCGCGCTTGGCATTACGCAGAAGCTGGGCGCCGGGGTCTCGGTATTTGGCGGCTACGCCCAGAACAACCGCGTGCCGACGGCGCTCGAACTGGGCTGCGCCGATCCGGCCCAGCCCTGCCGCCTGCCTGCCGGCCTGCAGGCCGACCCTTACCTCAAGCAGGTCGTCTCGCACTCCTATGAAGTGGGCGCGCGCTGGCGGCCCTCGAAGGACACGGAAGTGTCCGGCTCACTCTACCGCGTTGATAACCACGACGACATCCTCTTCCTGCGCGCCCCCAACACGCAGCAGGGCTACTTCGCCAATTTCGACCGGACCCGCAACCAGGGCTTCGACCTGTCCGCCCGGCAGCGCTTGGGCAACGTCACCCTGCGCCTCGGCTACAGCTATCTCGACGCCACCTATCAGGCCACCGGTCAGCTCGCGGTGGGCGAACGCACCATCGACGTCAAGCCGGGCATGCGCCTGGCCGGCCTGCCGCGCCACACCATCAAGCTGGGTGTGGACTGGCAGGCGCTGCCCGAACTGACCCTGGGCGCCGACCTGGTTGGCGTGTCCAGCAGCGTCACCAGTGGCAACGAAGAYGGCCTGCGCGCCGACCCGCAGCCCGGCAAGGCGCCGAAGTCCGTGAACTGGAGTACGCCGGGGTATGCCACGGTCAACCTGCGCGCCTCGTATCGCGTGAGCAAAGGCTTCGAAGTCTACTTGCGTGTGGCCAACCTGTTCGACCGCCGCTACGAGACCTACGGGCAGATCGCCAATGACGTCTTTCCCAACGGCAATCTGCTACGTCCGCAGAATACGCCGGGAGACAACGCCAGCGCGCTGTTTGTCGCCCCTGGCGCTCCCCGCAGCGTCTGGGCCGGCGTGATTTACCGCATGTGATCCGACAATGGGAGCGCGCCTGGCTACGAGCGCTTGCGAGGCATGGCAAGCATGGCGATCGCTATCTGCGCACTTTGCTGATTCAGCAATGCGATTCTCCCTACTGCACCAACGGTGTGTCCGAACCGAGCAGCCCGGCGCGCTGGGCCGCCTGACGCAAGGCGCGCAGGCATGATCTCGCTTTCCGAAGGCTTCAACGTGTCGTACCGGAGGGGAATAGAGCGTCAACGCCGGGAGTGTCCCCTGCAGAAATGCCGCCTATGGCAAATGCCTGCCAGGAAGTAAAGGCACCTTTGCACGCGTACCGGCGGCGTGCACTGCCTGTCGGCCACCGGCTCGCGTGCGTGCCCCGTTCCGGCCGGCCGTATCGAGCCCATGCTTGTCGGGCAGGACGCGGCCGCCCAAGCGATTGTCCGCGTGGCCACCAAAGGCGCCGATCCTGACATCCTCGCCCATCCCCCCGACAACATGCTGCGCCCGGGCGGCTCCCGCGGTGGCCGCCAACATGGCAATGGCCACCAGGGGAATCGAACAGATCTTGATCATGCGACGCTTCTTCCATGTAGCACGGCATGCCACTGTACCTGGCTACCGCAGTTTTTGAGCACGGGGGAGCATAGTTCGGCCCGACCACCCCGGTTGTAATCAATTGTTAGCGCCCGTCAGGCGTGAGGGCGAAATGCAACAGTGCGCGCGCCATGAGCGCGAATGGAAGGCGGCTGGTTGAACCGCTGTGACGTCGCATGACTGCCCTATCGCCGCAACTCGGAAACGATCTGTTCGGCAAGGAAATCGCACGGCGGTCGCCTGGAACCTGCACTTCGCGCCAGGATGACTTCCAGCGCTGCAATCTCCGGAAGGCCCTGAGCCTGGCCAAGCAAGGTGAAGTGAGGCGGAACCGCGCAGCGCGCAAGGGGAGCCACGGCGAGGCCGGCTTCGACCATGCTGAGCAGGCCGAGCAAACTGGGGCTCTCGTACGAGGTCCGATAGGTAATCTTCGCGCGCTCAAGGCTGCGAATAGCGTTTTCCCGCGCGACGCTGCCCGGCAGGAACACAGCGATCGGAAGCGGTCTCTCGCGCCATATCCCATCGGCGCTTGGCGCAGCCGCCCAGACCATCGGCTCGTGTCGGATGAACTCGCCGGACAACCCCTTTACGCGTGTTGCGCATACGAGGTCGACCGATCCATCCCTGACCATCGGCGCCAGCGCCACGCTCGGCAGTCCGATGACCTGGATCTCGACCTTAGGGTAAGTCGCCGAAAACTTCTTGAGGATCGCGGGCAACAGCGAAGAAGCATAGTCGTCGGGCACGCCAATGACGACCCTGCCCGTCACGTCCGGGCGAACCACCGCCGCCCAGGCCTCGTCACGCAGGGCAAGCATGCGCCGCGCAAACCCCAACAGGACTTCGCCATCCTGCGTCGGGGCAACGCTTCTTGCTCTTCGCACGAACAGGGGCTTGCCGAGCGCCAGCTCCAGCGCTTTGATCTGCATGCTGACCGCAGACTGGGAACGATGCACCACCTGCGCCGCACGGCTGAAGCTGCTGGTATCGGCAACAGCCACAAGCATCGTCAGCACGTCGAGGTCAAGCGCTTTCATAAATATCAGAAAATCTGATGCGAACGATCAATTTTACCCGTTTTTCTTAATCATGCGCCAAGGGCATACTCACACGCAAGCAACGCTGAAGCGCAGGCCGCGCGGGTGTGCGGCGGGTCGCGCCGACGAAAGGCGGATTGAAGGTGCCCTCGGTTGCAACCCGACACGCCGCGATCGGAGTCAATGCGGTTAATTAGTTAATTAGCGGATTAACAAACAGGCATCAAGCTATGGACCCTGCGCGCCAGCCTTTCGCGCGAATTGCATGCACGGCCGTTTCTCAGGATTGGCGGCTCGGTGTCACTGGTGCACTTTGCCATCTATGCCGATGACGACACGGCAATTCACCAGACGCTCCTGAGAGCGCTGTGCCGTCTCACTGGCCTGGACGCCCCCGCCGACGGCACAAAGCACTATTCGGCGCGGTGGGGAGCGGAAAAAGAGTTGAAGTGGGAACGGCACACGGAGTTTTCGACCTTCACGTTCGTCGCAAAACGCCATGACACGGACTACTTCTCCGATCTGGCTACGGCGCACGTGCCATCTGAATGGTTCCATGCGTTTGAAGGCAAGCGGTTTGTCGCGGCCCGAATGGAGCTCGTGTCGGGCGAAGGCGCAAACCGGGCGCGCCGGGACCTGCGGGAGTGGATCGATGGTCCGATTCTTGTCGGCAGCCATGTACTGGGAGGTGGGCAGGTATTCTGCGACTGGACCATCCAGCCGGACGGCTTCTCGCGATTTCTCGTGATCGACGATGGCTTTCGTGAAGAGCAAGGTGGCCGCCTCCTGCAGCGTCTCTACGAGATCGAGACATACAGAATGATGGCATTGCTGGCATTGCCGGTCGCTCGCGACCTGGGCGGAAGCCTGGACGAACTGCAGCGGGCGCTCGGGCCATTGATGCACAGCATGGATGCAAGTCCCGGACCGCAACATGATGCCGAATTGCTGGTCCGGCTGACCCATCTGGCGGTGCGGATCGAGGCGCTGGCCGAATCCGGTGGGCGCTTCAGTGCATCTCGCGCCTATGAAAAGCTCGTGCTCGCACGGATTCATGAACTGCGGGAAGAGCGCATCGAAGGCGTGCCAACGATCGCCGAATTCATGGAGCGTCGATTTGCCCCCGCAATGGAAACGTGCAAGGCGGTCTGGGCGCGCCACGAACAATTTGCGGGACGTGTGGCAAGAGCTGTCGACCTGCTGCGTACGCGCGTCAACCTTGCGCAGGAGCAGGACACCACTCGCCTGCTGGAGGGAATGGACCAAACGGCCCGCAGCCAGCTGGGACTTCAGCACGCAGTCGAGGGCTTATCCGTTGCGGCCATCTCGTATTACGTGCTGTCCCTGACCGGCGCCGGACTCAAAGCCCTCCACGCGGTGCATCTTCCGCTCGATCCCGAACTGCTTGAGGGGATATTGATCATCCCGGTTGTCCTRCTGGTATTGCGCGCTACCAGGCGCAGCAAGCGGACCGGACCGAAGCGGAACATGGTCGTCTCCAAGCAAGCCGTTCCGGGCGGAGAGAGGACAGTCTGAGGCCAGCTTAAGACGCGCCACCCTTCCCCTTCCTCAGGCTTCGGCTGCCGCTCGTTGTGCGAAAGGGGGATTTGTGCGACGCTCCCGGTCTATTTCCACGCCGAACAAAAATGAAAAAAGCAGGCCGCGTAACATCCTGGAATGCCGACAAGGGCTATGGCTTTATCGATGTACATGCCGACGTGAAGGACATTTTCTTTCACATCACCGCGCTGCAGAACCGTTCAGTCCGGCCGAAGCCTGGCGACCGCGTCATGTTTGAACTGGGCAAGGGCAAGGACGGCCGCATGCAAGCCAGCAACGTCTCGATGCTGGGCGCACCGAAACCGCAAAACCAGGCAAGCGTGCTGCCGGTTTTCCTGGCCGCGATCGCCCTGGCGGCGATTTTCGCCGGCGCCCTCGGTGGGTTTCTCCCGCGGCTTGCCGGCGCGATCAGTCTAGTGATGAGTATCGTTGCATTCCTTGCGTACAACGCCGACAAGGCCCGCGCCAACCGCAAGGAATGGCGCACGCCCGAGGCCCACCTGCACTTCCTCGCCCTGTGTGGTGGCTGGCCGGGCGCACTTGCCGCGCAACATCTGCTGCGCCACAAAAACCGGAAGCAGGCGTTTCAGGCGGCTTTCTGGGGCACCGTGGTCCTGAACATCGGCGCCATGGTGCTCTGGAAGACCCTTGTGCCGGCCTGAAACGAAGAAGGGGGTCACGGCCTCAACCTGGCCGCAACCCCCTTCGTCGCTGCATCGCTTCGTCGCGCGTTGGCGCCAGGACTTGCCCCGGCGCCCCGCTATCAGCCTTCCTTCAGGAACGCCTTCAGATGGTCCGCGCGGCTCGGATGCCGCATCTTCTTCATCGCCTTGCTTTCGATCTGGCGAATCCGTTCGCGGGTCACATCGAACTGCTTGCCGACTTCTTCCAGCGTGTAGTCGGTGGACATGTCGATACCGAAACGCATCCGCAGCACCTTGGCCTCGCGGGGCGTCAGGTCGTCCAGCATTTCCCGCACGGTCGCCCGCAGGCTCGCATGCAGTGCGGCTTCCGCCGGGGACGCGGTATCCGAGTCGGCAATCATGTCGCCCAGGCTCGTATCGCCGTCCTCGCCAACCGGCGTTTCCATGGAGACGGGCTCCTTGGCGATCTTCATGATCGAGCGGACCTTCTCTTCAGGCATCTCCATGCGCTCGGCAAGCGCCGCGGGATCCGCGGCCTTGCCGGTGCGCTGCATGATTTCGCGCGAGATGCGGTTGAGCTTGTTGATCGTCTCGATCATATGCACCGGCACCCGGATGGTCCGGGCCTGGTCGGCGATCGCCCGCGTCACTGCCTGGCGGACCCACCACGTTGCATAGGTGGAGAATTTCCAGCCGCGGCGGTACTCGAACTTGTCGACCGCCTTCATCAGGCCGATATTGCCTTCCTGGATCAGGTCCAGGAACTGCATGCCGCGATTCACGTACTTCTTGGCGATCGAGATCACCAGACGCAGGTTGGCTTGCGTCATCTCGTGCTTGGCCTGGCGCATCTGGCGCTCGGCGGTCAGCATCTGGCGGTTCACCAGCTTCAGCTCCGACAGCGGCAACACCGCGCGTGCGTGAATATCAACCAGCTTTTGCTGATGCGATTCGAGGTCCGGCAGGCTACGGCCGACCGAGTCGCTGTACGAGCGCGATTCGGCAGCAAGCGAGCGGCCCCAGGCAAGATTGGTCTCGTTGCCGGGGAAGCGTTCGATGAACTCTTCCCTGGGCATGCCGCACCGCTCCACCATCAGCTGCAGGATCTGGCGCTCGACGACACGCACTTCTTCCACCACGGCCTGGACATCGGCGCACAGGCGCTCAATGGTCTTGGCGGTAAAGCGGATCGAACTCAGCTCTTCGCGGACCGCGAGCTGAGCCATGAGGAATCCTTCCGACTCCACGCCATGCGCGGTGTAGGCCTTGCGCATGGCCTCGAAATGATCGGCCACGCGGGCGAACCGCGTCAGGCAATCGTCCCGCAGCTTGGAAAGCGCGGCGGATTCGTTGGCTTGCGCGCTCGCACCTTCGTCGCTGTCGTCGTCGCTCTCGTCATCGGCGGCGACTTCATCGCGGCTGGTGTCGTCGTCGGCTTCGGCGGCCACCTCGGCTTCCCCTTCGATCAGCCCGTCGACCAGTTCATCGATGCGGATTTCATCGCGCTCCACGCGCTGCGAGAGTTCGAGGATCGTCGCAATGGTGGACGGGCAGGCAGCGATGGCGTGAACCATGCGGTTCAGGCCGTCTTCGATGCGCTTGGCGATCTCCACTTCCTGCTTGCGGGTCAGCAAGGTTGCCGAGCTCATTTCCCGCATGTACATCCGCACCGGGTCGGTGGTCCGGCCGAACTCGGAGTCGACGGTCGACAGCGCGACTTCCGCCTCTTCGTCGGCCTGGTCGTCCGAGGCCGCGACCGCGCTATCGCGCAGCAGGAGCGCTTCGGCGTCCGGCGTCTGCTCGTAGATCGTCACGCCCATTTCAGCGAACGTGCTGACGATGCTTTCCATCGCAGCCGTGTCGGTGAAATTGCCCTGCAAATGGTCGCTGATATCCGCGTGCGTCAGGTAGCCGCGTTCCCTGCCCAGCTGGATCAGTGCGCGCAGCTGCTGGCTGCGCTCCGTAGCTTCGGTTGCGGGATCAGCTTGAGCCGTGGACGCCGCACCCCTACCGGCCGGCTTCTTGCCGGCCAATGCTGTTTTCGATTCTGCCAACGTCCGTTGTGCGCCACTCGCCATTAACTGCTGCTCCCTTGCTGAATTACTACTTGATTACTTCTTGACTGTTGCCCATACGAGGGTACACCCATCGCACCTGCGGCTGTCAAAGCCCTCGCAGCATTGCTAGCTGCCGAGAGACGGACATCTGCCGCAATCCGCTGGGACTCCCAGTCCGGCATTGCGTGTCCGTTCAAGCCAAAGGGCGATATTCTACATTCGTTGTTGCAACGCATCACGCGAAAAAACCGACTGCCATGTTGCCAATGCCCCGCTTCCGTGTGGTTCCCCCTATGCAGGGAAGCACCGGAGTTAGGTATCAGACCCATCGAGGCGTCTTCCAATGCGCCGAACCTTCTGGTCTAGCGGGCTTTGTGACCGAAAGCACCATCCGGATCGACGTACACATTTGTTTTTTTCCTGCTCACCAAATCGTTCTGCCCGGACAGGCCGGCCTGTTCCCGTAGCGGCGCAGGCTCCGGCTTGCCCAACCTGGCATCCGGCTTGATGTCCTCGGCGCCTTGCGCCCACGCGTCCAGCATGCGCTTGGCGATTTCCCTGAACTCCGGGTAGCGGTCGGCGTACTCGCTTACCAGCGGCACTACCTTCCGGATCGCCTGCGTCACCTGGCCCATACATGCGGCCATATCGGCGCTAGACAAGTTCAGTCTTGCGCCGCCGTACTGCGCCAGCAACTTCCCGGATGCCCAGGTCCGCTTGCCAGCCAGCGGCAAACCTGGAATATCCGCCCGATACTCCGGGTAGGCGGTCACCGTGACAATGTCATACACCGGCGCCAGCCTGACGTCATCGATGCTGGTGTACACCACAGCGAAGTTCTTCAGGTGTGCATCGGCATTGCGCAATGCGTAGTTCAAAAGCAACAACGTAAACAGGCGCCGCGCACTTTCCTTCCGATGCGGGGCGCTGACGTAAATCGCCAACAGCTTTGCCAGATCCTCAAGACTGCCCTTGTATTTATTGACAGGGTCCAGTCCTCTCAGCGCACAAAAATCCTCAACTGCAAGCCGGCTGCCGTCCGCCAGGCGATCGAAACGGCGGATTGCCAGCACCTGCCCGTCGTCAGAAAGTTCTGTTTCCGGCACTTCCAGGCCCGCCAGCCGCGCCACTTCGAGGCACAGGAACTCGTTCACGGACAGGCCGGGCAAATCCACYGGACCCGTCTTCAGGATGAACTCGTCGGTCCAGACCGTGGCTTTGTCCTCGGGCCTGGCAAGCACCTTGGGCATGACGCCCGATACACCTTCGGCAATGCCCGCTTCCAGATGGCGCAGCAGGTTGTCCCGCGATCCAGTCGATGCGAGCAGGCTCGCCATGTCCAGGTTCGAGGCAGCCAACGTCGGCGGCGCCCCGTGAGGCACCACCCGGACCCTGCCGATCCCGTTCGCGCCGGTCAGCGCCAGCAGGCCCAGGTCGCTCACGTCGGCATGGGCCCCAAGCTTGCGCCGGATCAGGTCCTTCTTGTACCCCTCGGGCAAGTTCATCTGAAAAAACGGCAGCAGCCCGGCTGCCCATTTATACGACTCTGCCCGAACTGGCAGCAGAAGCGACACGAAGTCGTGCGCCGGCACATCTGGCAGGTAGGTGAATACGCTCGCGCGCGCTTCTTCGGCCAGCGTGCCGACGGGCGTTGCATTCACATAGACGTCCAGCATCTGTGCGCCGTTCACTTCGAACCCTCGTCGTGGGCCTTTTCCGGTGCCTTGTCGCCGGACTGGGACGCGTCAAGGTCCGCGGCTGGCTGCGGCCGGCGGTGAAAGTGCCGGACACGCCGGCGCGCTTCCTCGGAGGTGGCATCGACTTCCTCCGTCTCTGCCAGCACGTCGTCCAGCGTCCTTCGGTGGCCGGCAGGCCTTGCGAGCAGCTCAAGCCCGACGGCCTCGAACAAACTCAACAACTTCACCGCGCCCATCTCCGGCAATCCGCCCGTCTCAAACCGGCTGATCCGGGCCCGCGGCACCCCGCTGTACTCGGCGACTTCCTGTTGGGTCTTGTTCGCAAGGATCCTGGCACGCTTAAAGGCCTCTCCCAGCTCAGCAAGATTCATGTGCTACCTGTATAACATTATGCTCAAATAAACGTCTAACGTACTGTATACGAAACAACAGCACCAGTCAAGATAACGTGCCATAAACGAAACACTAAGCGGTTAATTCTTCGTAGTGTTTGATATAGAGAACATTATGAGCGCAGCAAGCCGATTAGCCCGAGGTTAGACTGCATGCTGCGAACGATCCGCCTCTCATCCCAGCCAGACATGCACCTAATCGACATTGGCGTAAACTTTCATTCCTCCCAGATTGCCCCGCACACAGACGCCATCCTTGCGCGCGCCGTGGCGGCCGGGGTGGTGGCCATACTCGCGACGGGCACATCGCTGGACGCGAGCAGGAAGGCTAGTGACCTGGCCAGGCTGCATCCCCGCCTCCTATTCGCAACGGCGGGCACGCACCCTCACACGGCCAGGGATTGGTCGCCATCGGTCCGGCAATCGCTTGAGTCCCTCTGGGAACGCCCCGAGGTGGTGGCGATCGGGGAGTGCGGGCTGGACTACAACCGAAATTTCTCGACGCCTGCCGACCAGCGCAGGGCCTTCGCGGACCAGCTCGAAGCGGCTGTCCTCTGGAAGAAGCCCCTGTTTCTCCATTGCCGCGACGCCTTCGAGGACTTCTACGCGATGGTGGAACCCGCGGTCCGTGCCGGCGCCCACGGTGTGGTGCACTGCTTTACCGGCGCTGCCGACGAGGCGGCCGCTTTCGTCGAACTGGGCCTGGACATCGGTATCACGGGCTGGGTAACGGATCTCAAGCGAGGCCAGGCGCTGCGCGAGGCCGTGCAAGCCATACCGCTCGACCGCCTGCACCTGGAGACCGATGCGCCCTACCTCGGCCCGAAGAACCACAAGAACCGGCGGCCTTACAACGAGCCCGCCAACCTGCCCTGGATTGCGCAGGCAGTCGCCGAACTGAAAGCGTYGACGGTGGCCGAGGTTGCCAGCCAGTGCACCCGCAATAGCCGCCGCCTGTTCGGCATCCCGGCCTGAGGTGCGCCCTGCCCGCTCGTGACAAGCGGTGATTGTGAACAAATGTGCCTACAATCGGAACCCGACTAAGCCGCCGGGGGTCGAACCAGGCTTCGCCCGGAGCCGCTGGACCTCATTTGCTTGTGTTGCCCGCCGGCTCCGGACAGACCCGTAAATAACAATCAAGAAAGGCCCGCCCATGGTGACCGAAACCGGCCCAAACCTGATCCTGCGCCCGCTGGAGCGCAGCCACCTGCATTTCGTACACAGCCTGAACAACGACGCGAAGATCATGCGTTACTGGTTCGAGGAACCCTACGAAACCTTCGCCGAGCTGACTCAGCTCTATGACCGCCATGTGCACGACCAGCGCGAGCGCCGCTTCGTCTGCGAGAACCTGGATGGCGAAGCCGTTGGCCTGGTCGAGTTGATGGAGTTGAACCATATCCACCGGCGCGGCGAGTTCCAGATCATCGTGGCGCCAGCCAGCCAGGGCCGCGGCTACGCCGGCACGGCCACCCGGCTCGCCATGGACTACGCCTTCATGGTGCTGAACCTGCACAAGCTTTTCCTGATCGTGGACGTGCAGAACGCCAAGGCGATCCATATCTACGAGAAATGCGGCTTCCAGCGCGAGGGCGAACTGCTGGAAGAGTTCTTCAGCTATGGCGCCTATCACAATGCATTGCGCATGTGCGCCTTCCAGCGCGACTACCTCGCCGCGCGCAACGCCCGGCTCTGAGCGCCCCGCCCAGGCCCGAAATCAGCCCGCCAGCTCCCCGACCGCCTTCCACGCCTGGTCGATGGCGGCTGTCAGCGAAGGGCTGCCCGCGCTATCGCTGTTAGCGATCACCACATTGCCCGCGCTGGCGCGCGAGTGATCCAGCACGGCCTGCGCTGCCGCCTCCTCCTCGAACAGGCTGTTGGGCATATAGCTGTAGCCGTGCGCCCAGCGGTTGACGGTGATGCCGCGAATCACATCCTTGCCGGCGAAGCCGCCGGGCGCCAGCATGCGGTCTAGCTGGCTGCGGATACCCTTCTCCAGTTCGCCGAACGGCGTACCAAGCAGGAAAGCCCGCCCGGCGCGGAAGCGTTCGCGCGCCTGCATCCCGCTGTCCGGCACGGTGGGCACATAGAGCATGTGCAGCACCACCGGGTCCGCCGGGCGCGCGCCGGCCGGCTTCTCCAGCCACAGGTCGGTGTAGGCCATGGCCGGCGCATGGATGCGGCTGGTCTTGAGCGCCTCGAAGGCGCGCCAGTTGTCCAGCGCCACCTTGGTGTAGACCACCGGGGCCTTCACGTCGGAGCGCAGGGCCTGCTTTTGGGGCGCCGGCAGGCCGGGCATGATGAACGGGATCATCATGTTGTAGCCGGCCAGCACCACGTGCGCGGCTTCGACCCGGTGCAGGTTGCCGCTCCAGCCATAGGTCACGCGCGTGATGCGCTGGTCCGGCTCGATGGCGATGGCCGTGCTGTTCAGGCGTACCCGTACCTTGGAATCGTCGGTATCGAGCCGGCTGTAGTCGAAACCGGCCGCGCCGATGTCATCGGGGCTGCCGGACTTCGTCACGCCCGGGATCATGTTCCGCACCAGCAGCCGCGCCAGCGTGGCATTGCCATCGGCAAACCAGAGCTTCGATGCGGGCGACTTGCCAAGGCGTGGATTGAGGCTGGGCGGCGGCATGTTCTTGCCGCCCGGCAAGCCGATGGCCAGCGCGTCGAACAGCGATACGCCGTCGGCGTCCAGGGCATAGGCATCGTTGCTGCGGCTGCGGAAAAAGCGCTGGCCGTCGAGACCCACGCCGGCCTTCTCGCGCAGGAAGGCCGCGTAACTGGTGCGCTTCAGGTAAGCCAGCCGCTCGCCCTCGCCCATGCCCGCCAGGTAATCCGTGCCGCCATCGGCCAGGCGCGCCAACGCGTCGCGGTCCTGCTGCGGCAGCGGCGTCTTGTCCAGGAAGGCTTTGAACGCCGCGGCACTGGCCGGCTGCGCCCCGGTATTGCGGGCATCGATCTGGCTGGCAAACGGATCGCCGGCAAGCAACTGGTCACGGCCAAAGTGTTCCGCGTCGAAGAAGACCGAGCGGCCCATGCCCAGCTCGCGATACAGGTCGCGTTCGGCGGCCTGATGGCGCTTGGGATCCACGCCGAGCCCGGCCAGCAGCGTGGCTACCGCGCGGCTGTCGAGCGCGGTCGGCGGCATCTCGGCGCTGCCGCCGTACGTCACCAGTTTCTGTCCGCGTACCGTGAACTCGTTGCGCTTGGCATGGCCACCGAAATCGTCGTGGTTGTCGAGGATCAGGATGCGTTTGCCGGCGCCGAAGCGGCGCTGGTAGAACCACGCCGCCGCCAGCCCGCTGAGGCCACCGCCCACCACCACCAGGTCGAAGACTTCGCGCGCCATCACGGCAGGGTATTTGGCGCCTTCGCGGGCCAGGCTGTGCGCAAGCGTGTAGGTGCCCGCATGGTTGCCGCGCAGCCCGGTCAGCGCCGGGGGATAGCCGGCGCTGCGTTCAGCGGCCTGCAAGAGCTGGGACGGCGCCAGCCCCGCGGCGATGGTGAGTGCGGCGCCGTTGAGAAAGTCTCTGCGCGTGATGGTCATGGCAATATCGTTCGCTTGGTTTGGGTGGCGCGGGCTCAACGGCGCTCAGCGGTGTCGCGCTGACGGCCCAGTTCGGCGCGGCGCGCGGCTACCGCCCCTTCCGCTACAGGGCTGGCGCGATTGCCCCAGCCGGTGCGGATAAAGGTCAGCACGTTCGCCAGCTCCTGGTTGTCCAGCGTCCAGCCATAGCCGGGCATGTGGTAATCGGTGGCCGCCGTGCCCACGTGCGCGGTCACGGCGCCGTCGAGCAGCAGGTTGGCCAGCGAGGACGGATCAGGATCCACCACGGTCGGATTGCCCGCCAATGGCGGGAAGACGCGGGCAAAGCCCTTGCCGTTGGCGCCATGGCAAGGCATGCAGAATTCGGCGTACTGGCGCGCGCCGGTGGCGTCGAAGCGGCCCTGCGCGAGCATGTCGGCGGTGCCGGCATCATAGACGTAGGGTGTCTCGTCGCTGCGCGTGCCGGGCACCGACTTGAGATACACGGCAACGGCATCCAGATCCGGGCGGCTCATGAACTGCGTGGACGATGCGATCACCTCGGACATCGGCCCGAACGAAGTCGCATGCGCATTGCGCCCGGTGTGCAGATATTCGGCAATGTCTTCGCGCGACCAGCTGCCCAGCCCCGTACGCGGGTCGCCCCGCAGGTTGGTGGAAGCCCAGCCTTCCACGCTGGCGCCGGCCAGGAAATGCCGGCTGCGTTCATCCAGCCCCTTCTCGGCCATCAGCGCGCCGCGCGGCGTATGGCAGGCGCCGCAGTGGGCCACCGCTTGTACCAGGTAGGCGCCGCGATTCCACGCTGCACTCTGGCTGGCATCGTTGCGCACCGGCCCGGTTTCGAGGAACAGCCAGTTCCAGACGCGCAGCAGCCAGCGCATGCCGAACGGCCAGCGCATCTCGGGTTCGGCGGTTTCCTGCCGCACGGCTTTTACTTCGGTGCGCAAGTAGGCATAGAGCGCCTGCACGTCCGGTTCGGCGAGGCGGGCATACGACGGGTAAGGCATGGCGGGATAAAGCCGCTTGCCGTGTTTCGCCACGCCCTCACGCAGCGCGCGGTCGAACTCCTCGAACGTGTAGGCGCCGATGCCGCTCTCGGCATCCGGCGTAATGTTGGTGGAATAGACGGTGCCCACGCCGGTCTTCAACGGCAATCCGCCGGCAAAGGGCGCGCCACCGGGGCTGGTGTGGCAGGCGGCGCAGTTGGCCACCTTGGCCAGGTAGCGGCCACGCTCGATCTGCGCCGCGCCGGGGGCGTCCGCCGCAGCCGCGAGGCATGGCGCCAGCAGCAAGGCGGCGAAGGCGGCGGCAGCGCTGCGCAAGTGCCTGCGCGCAAGGGCGGAAATGGTGCCGGCGACGGCGGCGGTAGCGGAGAACCGCCTTGTGGCAAGGCTCATGGGGCTGATTGTCGTTTTAAGCGCCGCGATGGCGTTCCGTGCGGCAAGCGTGCGCAGCCCGCGCGCGGCGGGCAGAGCATCATGGTTGCAGACCTGGGCGGCCCTGCGGATGCGGGATGAACTGGCGCGCCCGCGCTTCAGGCGTGGGACACCGCCCAGTGCGCCAGCGACACAAGCAGCAGCACGAGGCCCGCCGCCAGCGCCACGCCGGTCAGGATCAGCGGCACCGGCCGCACCGCCTGCAGGTCGCGCATATGTTCCTGGCCCTTGCGCAGGCCAAAAAATCCCCACAACACCGTAATCACCAATCTCAAGGGGTTCATTTCCGTCTTCCTTGCATGCTTGCCACACATCGCATGACCGTACGTCCGGGGGGCGGCCGACCGTGCAACGGCATGGCTTTTACTAGTTACGGCGCATTATGGCCGTGGCTGGCAAGTAATAACAGAATCAGATCTGCGATAATTTTGCGTATCAGTTTGACGATCAGGCATTTGTAGACCCCTGCCCCCCTGCCCCATGAAGCGCTACGAAGAGCTGGCGGAAACGCTGGCCAAGGACATCCGCAGCGGCAACCTGCCGCCCGGCACCAAGATGCCGTCGATCCGCAAGACGGTGGCGCAGTATGGCGTGAGCCCTTCCACCGCGTTCCAGGCGTACTACCGGCTGGAGGAACGCGGGCTGGTACGGGCGCGCGAGCGCTCCGGCTACTACGTGACGGGACCGGTGGGGCGGCCGCTGCCGCAGCCGGCGGTGCGCCGCTCGCACCAGGTCTCGACCGACGTCGATATCTCCAAGCTGGTGTTCTCCGTGCTCGATGCCGCGCGCGATCCTCAGCTTGTCCAGCTCGGCTCGGCCTTCCCTTCGCCCGAGCTGTTTCCCTGGGAGCGTCTGGGCAAGTCGCTGGCCCGCGCCGGGCGCGAACTCGATCCCTGGTATTCCGTGAACGACATGCCGGCCGGGCATCTGGCCCTGCGCCAGCAGATCGGCTTGCGCTACCTTGGCGCGGGAGCCCCGCAACCCACCGAGGAAATCGTCGTCACCAACGGTGCGCTCGAAGCGCTCAACCTGTGCCTGATGGCCGTGACCCAGCCTGGCGACGTGGTGGCCATCGAGTCGCCCGGTTTCTATGCTGCCCTGCAGGCGCTGGAGCGGCTACGTTTGCGGGCCGTGGAGATCCCGGTGGATCCGCGCGAAGGCATCGACCTGGACGCGCTGGATGCCGCCCTGAAGCGCCACCCGATCAAGGCTTGCTGGTTCATGACGCAGTTCCAGAACCCGCTCGGCGCCAGCATGTCCGAGGGCAGGAAGCAGCGGCTGGTGGCTTTGCTGGCTCGCCACCGCGTACCGCTGATCGAGGACGATGTGTACGGCGAGCTGTACTTCGGCAACCGCTGCCCGCTGCCCGCCAAGGCCTTCGACCAGGAGGGCCTGGTCATGCATTGCAGTTCGTTTTCCAAGACACTGGCGCCGGGCTTCCGGGTGGGCTGGGTGGCGCCCGGGCGGTTCGGCGAAGCGATCCAGCGGCTGCGGCTGATGACCACGCTGTCGGCAGGCGTGCCGACGCAGGTGGCTCTGGCGGAATACCTGCAGAACGGCGGCTACGACAAGCACCTGAGGCGCCTGCGCCATCTGCTGGAGATGCAGCAGGGCCAACTGATCGCCGCCATTGGCCGGCATTTCCCCGAATCGGTACGCGTCTCCCAGCCCGCGGGCGGGTATTTCCTGTGGGTGGAGTTTGCCGAAGGCTTCGATGCGCTGGCCCTGCACCGCGCCGCGCTCGAGCATGGCATTGGCATTGCGCCGGGCCCGATCTTCTCGGCACGGCAAGGCTATCGCAATTGCATCCGCCTGAACTACGGCCACCTTTGGAGCGACGCCGTGGAAGCGGCCGTGGCCAGACTGGGCGAGCTGGCGAAGGCGCAATCATGAGCAGGCAGGGGCCCACCCGCTCAAGCGGCTGTCCCGCCCCGGCCATGCCTGCCCAGGTACCATTCCCCAAGTTCGAATCCCGCCTGCACAAGGAGCGCAAGCACCGCGGACGGGATGGCGCCCGCCATCAGCAGGACGTGATCATTCAGCGCGAGCCCGGTCGCGATGCGTTCCCCGTAGCCGCCGGCGCCGACGAAGGCGGCTATGGTGGCCGTGCCCACGCTGATGATGGCTGCTGTCTTGATACCGGCCAGCAGCACCGGCATCGATAGCGGGAGCTCTACGTAGCGCAGCACCTGGCCAGGCCTGAAACCCAGGGCGCGCGCGGCCTCGCACATCCCCCTGGGCACTTGCTGCAGCCCCGTCAGCGTATTGCGCACGATCGGCAGCAGCGCATAGAGGAACAGCGCCACCATGGCGGGCCATACCCCAATGCGCCCCAGCAGCGGAATCAGCAGGGCCAGCAAGGCCAGCGAGGGCACCGTCTGCAGCACGCTCACCGCCGCCATCAAGGCCTGGCCCAGCCGGGGACGGCGTGCGGCCACGATGGCCAGCGGCACACCCAGCACGGTGGCGGCGCCCACGGCGCCAAGCACCAGGGCCAGGTGCCGCCTGGTCAGGCGCAAGGTATCGCGGCCGAACAAGGTGGCTGCGAGTCCGGCGCGGGCGTCTGGCCGGGCTCCCGCTTCGGCGGAAGTCGCCGCGGCGCCGCCATTCGCCAGGAAGGCGTGCGCTACCGTGGCGAAGGATTGCCCGTCCAGTTCAGCCGCCGCGTTCATCGCGATCATGTCTTGCGCGTGTATCTTTCCCTCCAGGCGATTCAAGGCCTGCCAGGCCGCCGGAAAGCGCTGTGGCAGGTCGCGCCGGTACAGCACCACGGCGTCGTAGCGCGGGAAGTAGTGCCGGTCGTCGGTCAGCACGCGCAGCCCGTACTTGCGAATCTTGGCGTCGGTCGAGTAGATGTCGATGGCATCGACCTGCCCGTTGGCCAGGGCTTCGTAGGCAATGCCGTGATCCAGCCCCATGGGGCGCTGGCGCAGGCCATAGCGTTGCGCCAGCCCGGGCCAGCCATCCGCCCGGCCGAGAAATTCATGCGACAACCCCAGGCGCAGTTGCGGCTGCGCGGCCAGGTCTTCCAGCGCCGCCAGGCCAAGCTGGCTCGCCTTGGCCTCGCTCACCGCCAGTGCGTAAGTGTTCTCGAACCCGAGTGGAATGCCAGCCGCCAGGTCAAACGGCGCCAGCGCCCGGTTGATCTGTTCCAGGCTCGCGCCTGGGGGCAGCTTGAGGATTTCGCTGGAAACGGTGCCGGTGTAATCCGGATACAGGTCGATGCTACCGGCCTTGAGGGCTTCGAACACGATGGCCGTGTTGCCAAGGCCGGGCGTGTGTTGGGCACTGACCTGGACCGCAGCCGTCTGGGTAAGGATTTCCCCGAGGATATAGGACTCGGTAAAGCGCTTTGAGCCAACCCGGAGCGTGTCGGCGTACACCGTGGCAGCCGCGGCGAGCAGCGCTAGCCCGACCAGCACATGGCCGAGCACCGCCATGGTTCCCGGAAGCCCGAACCGATCGCCATGCGTGGCGCCCCGCGTGCAGCTTTGAAGGGGATTCAAATGATGCGCTCTCCTGTTGCATCGCCAGGCAGGCCCCGTGGCCTCCCGTGCCGACATGGTTCCCATCATACGTGCCTGGCGCGGCGCAGGGCACACTCCCCGGTTCCGCACCGATTGCCGGCATCGACACCCGTCCCGCCGTGCCGGGGCGACGGCGCGCCAGCCGCTCCTCTTCCCCCATGCAACCGCATGAGCACATATGAAAATAGTATTTGCAATCCGAATGCTGGCGGGGCGAGAATCCAGAAAACACATACATAGCATCAACGACATCTCGCCCCCATGGAAATCCGGCAACTGGAAGCCTTCGCGGCAGTCATGACCAGCGGCAGCGTCACCGCCGCGGGGCGCTTGCTGGGCCGTTCCCAGCCGGCGATCACACGCCTGATCCAGGAACTGGAGAGCGAGATCGGCTTTGCGCTGTTCGCCCGCAGCGGGCCGCGCGTCAGCCCCACCGAGCGGGGCTTCCTGCTGTACGAGGAGGTGGAGCACGCGCTGGTCGGCTTGCAGCAGATCCGGGCCCGTGCCGCTGAAATCGCCCGCGAGGAAAACCGCTCGCTGCAGATCGCCGCCACGCCGGCCCTGGCGGCGGGCCTGTTGCCCCTGGCGCTGGCCGGCAACCGGCCGGACCATGCCACCGCGGGCACCGGCACCGTCAGCCACATCCATATCAACAGCGCCTCCCCGGAAAAAGTCGTGCACTCGGTGCTGACCGGCGCGGCCGAGATCGGCCTGACCAGCCTGCCCCTGGAGCATCGCGGCGTCACCGTGCACTGGATCGGGCAGGCTGCCTGCGTGGCTGCGGTACGCGCCGACGATCCGCTGGCGGCGCTCGCCACCATCCCGCTCTCGGCCTGCAGCGGGCGGCGCATCGTCACCATGCAGAACCCCTACCGGCTACGCCGCCGCCTGGACGAGGCGTTTGCCCGTGCCGGGGTGGAGCCGGCCGCGCTGATCGACACCAATTCCTCGCTCAATGCGCTCACCGCCGTACGTGCCGGACTGGGGATCGCCGTGCTGGAGCCGGTGACAGCGCGCGGCGTGCCGCTGGCGGATATCGTGGTACGCCCGATTGATGCCGATATTCCTTTCTACTTTGGCGTGATCACCCCCCAGACCAGGCCCGCCAGCGCCGCCGTGCTGGCGCTGATCAACACGCTGGCCACCGCGGCACGCCACTTGCTGCCCGATTTCACCCAGCGCGGCCCGGAACAGCACGGCGCGCTGCTGCAAGCGCTTTATGGCGACGCCGCGGCCACCGAGGCCGCCAACGGCGCCTCCCACGACACCGAACACATCGACCTATGAACTTGCCTGCCGAAGCCATCCCGGCCATATCCGCTGCCACCGCCGCCACCGCCGCAGAAGGCCTCGCCGCGCTGGAAGCGCGCTTGCGTCAGGACCTGTCCTGGCTGGAACTGCCCGCCAGGAACTGGACCGTTGCGCGCGCGCACGATGGCGAGCCGGTGCTGGATGTTGCGGTGATCGGCGGCGGCATGGCCGGCATGGCGGCAGCGGCTACGCTCAAGCACCTGGGCATCAACGCACGGATATTCGACCGCTCCCCGGCCGGCTTCGAGGGTCCCTGGGCCACCACGGCGCGCATGGAGACGCTGCGCTCGCCGAAGCAACTGACCGGCCCGGCGCTGGGCCTGCCCGCCCTGACTTTCCGCGCCTGGTTCGAGGCCCAGTTCGGTACCGCCGCCTGGGACGCGCTGGACAAGATCCCGCGCCTGCAGTGGATGGATTACCTGCGCTGGTATCGCCAGGTGCTGGAACTGGACGTGCGCAACGACCACGTGGTCGAGCGGGTGCTGCCGCGCCCCGATGGCCTGGTGGCGCTGGAAATCCGCTCGCCCGCCGGCGCGCAGACCGTGCTGGCGCGCCGCGTGGTGCTGGCCACCGGCCGCGACGGCCTGGGCGGCGCGCATGTGCCGCCCTTTGTCCAGACCTTGCCGCGCGAGCGCTGGGTGCATTCGAGCGATGTGTTCGACTACGGCACCCTGCGCGGCAAGCGCGTGGGCGTGGTCGGCGCCGGCGCCTCCGCCATGGACAGCGCCGCTACCGCGCTGGAAGCGGGCGCCGCCAGCGTCGACCTGCTGATCCGCCGCGCCGATATCCCGCGCATCAACAAGGGCAAGGGCGCGGGCAACCCCGGCCTCACCCACGGCCACCCCGGCCTGCCGGACGACTGGAAATGGCGCATCCGCCATTACATCAACGAGCAGCAGGTGCCGCCGCCGCGCGGCAGCACGCTGCGGGTGTCGCGGCATGAGAACGCGCGCTTCAACCTGGGCTGCCCGATCGAGCGCATCGAGCAGTCCGGCGACGCGCTGCTGGCGCATACGCCAAAGGGCGCCTTCGAGCTGGATTTCCTGATTGTCTCGACCGGTTTCCGCATCGCGCTGGAAACGCGCGAGGAATTCGCCGCGTTTGCCGGCCAGATCCGCTACTGGCGCGACCGCTACGCACCGCGGGAGGGGCAGGAAGACCAGGAGCTGTCGGACTCTCCGGACCTTGGCCCGGCCTTCGAATTCCTCGAGAAAGTGCCGGGCGCGTGCCCGGGCCTGTCGCGCATCCACTGCTTCTGCTATCCGGCAGCGTTGTCGCACGGCACGGTCTCGGGCGACATTCCCGCCATCAGCGACGGCGCCAGGCGCCTGGGCCAGGGCATCGCAGCCCTGCTCTACCAGGAGGACGTGGCGCTGCACTACGCCAATATGGAAGCCTTCGCCGAACCTGAGGTCTTCGGGGACGAGTGGGTGCCGGCCGGCCCGCCGCCGGCGATTCCTTCCGACGCGGCGAACGCATCATGAGCCGCTGGCCGCTCCGATGGCTGGCGCGCCGGCTGGCGCAGTCGCTGCTGGTCGTGCTGGCGATGACGGTGATCGTGTTCGCCGGGCTGCACGCGATCGGCAAC
Source organism: Cupriavidus sp. 01L45 (assembly GCF_056399885.1). Lineage (NCBI taxonomy): Bacteria > Pseudomonadati > Pseudomonadota > Betaproteobacteria > Burkholderiales > Burkholderiaceae > Cupriavidus > Cupriavidus sp. 01L45. The sequence goes on from NZ_JBFTSG010000005.1 coordinate 80,231, forward strand.
CCCGTCGACATCCTGATCGGACAGGACGTGGACCAGGTCGAGCGCGCGCGCATCATTGCGCGGCTGGGGCTGGACCAGCCGCTCTGGCGCCAGTACCTGGCCTTCCTGCACGGCGCCCTGCGCGGCGACCTGGGCAACAGCCTGGTCTATAACGTACCGGCCATCCAGCTCATCCTGCAGCGGCTGCCGGCCACGCTGGAGCTGGCGGTGGCGGCGCTGTTGCTGGCCGTGCTGGTGGGCGTGCCGCTCGGGCTGTTCGCCGGCCTGTACCCGGAGCATCCACTGTCGCGCGTGCTGATGACCGGCAGCATCGTCGGCTTTTCGCTACCTACGTTCTGGGTGGGACTGATGCTGATCATGGCCTTCAGCGTGCGGCTTGGCTGGCTGCCTTCGGGCGGACGCGGCGCCACGGCCGAATGGCTGGGCGTGCCGTGGTCGTGGCTCACCGCCGACGGCCTGCGCCACCTGATCCTGCCGGCCATCAACCTGTCGCTGTTCAAGGTCTCGCTGGTGCTGCGGCTCACGCGCGCCGGCGTGCGCGAGGTGCTGCCGCAGGACTGGGTCAAGTTCGCCCGCGCCAAGGGCCTGTCGCCGCGGCGCGTGGTCCTCGGCCATGTGCTGCGCAATACGATGATTCCGCTGGTGACGGTGCTGGGACTGGAGTTCGGCTCGACCATCGCCTTCGCGGTGGTGACCGAGAACATCTTCGCCTGGCCCGGCGCCGGCAAGCTGATCCTGGACAGCATCAACGCGCTGGACCGGCCGGTGATCGTTTCCTACCTGATCGTGGTGGTGTGCCTGTTCGTCACGCTGAACCTGATCGTGGATGTTCTGTACAAGCTGCTCGACCCGCGCGTGCGGCTGGAGGCTGCCGCATGAGCGCCATCGACAACGCCGCCTCCACGGCGCAAGCCGATCCGCGGGCGCTGCGCCGGGAATCGCCCTGGCGCCGGGTGGCGGCGGACTTCTTTTCCTCGCGTACCGCCGTATTCGGCCTGGTGCTGCTGGCGATCCTGGTGCTGGCGGCGGTCTTCGCGCCGCTGGTGACGCCGCAGAATCCCTACGACCTGATGCAGCTCGACGTCATGGACGCACGCCTCGCGCCCGGCGCCGCGAGCGGCACCGGCACCTATAGCTACTGGCTCGGCACCGACGGCCAGGGGCGCGATATCTTCTCCGGCATCCTCTACGGCCTGCGCATCAGCCTGACAGTGGGCGTGGGTTCGGCGCTGATCGCCGGGATCGCCGGCACCCTGCTCGGCTTGCTGGCCGCCTATGCCGGCGGCCGCGTCGACAGCGTGATCATGCGCACGGTGGACCTGCTGCTGTCCTTCCCGTCGATCCTGGTGGCGATGATGATCCTGGCCTTCCTGGGCAAGGGCGTGCTCAATGTGGTGCTGACCCTGGTGATCCTGGAGTGGGCCTACTATGCGCGCGCCGCGCGCGGCCAGGCGCTGGTGGAGAGCCGGCGCGAATACGTGGAAGCGGCGCGCGGCCAGGGCATCTCCAACTGGCGCATCGTGGTCGGCCATATCCTGCCGAACTGCCTGCCGCCGCTGATCGTGATCGGCTCGCTGCAGGTGGCCCGCGCCATCACGCTGGAGGCCACGCTGTCCTTCCTGGGCCTGGGCGTGCCGGTGACGGAGCCCTCGCTTGGCCTGCTGATCGCCAACGGCTACCAGTTCATGCTGTCCGACGAATACTGGATCAGCTTTTTCCCCGGCATCGCGCTGCTGGTCACGGTGGTGGCCATCAACCTGGTGGGCGACCGCCTGCGCGACGTGCTCAACCCGAGATTGCAGAAATGACGGTGGCAAGCCGCGACAACACCGTGCCGACGCTGGAAGTCCGCCATCTGCGCACGCACTTCGAAACCCGCGCCGGCGTGCTGCCGGCGGTGGACGACGTCTCCTTCACCGTGCCGCGCGGCCGCATCCTCGGGCTGGTGGGGGAATCCGGCTCCGGCAAGTCCGTGACGGGCTTTTCCATCATGGGCCTGGTGGACGCGCCGGGGCGCATCGTCGGCGGCGAGATCCTGTTCCAGGGCCGTGAGCTCACCGGCATGCGGCCGGCCGAACTGCGCCAGCTGCAGGGCAACCGCATCGCCATGATCTTCCAGGACCCGATGATGACGCTCAACCCGRTGATGCGGGTGGACGCGCAGATGATCGAGGCGGTACGTGCCCATAGCCCCGCGAGCCACAAGCAGGCGCGCGAGCTGGCGCGCGACACGCTGGGGATGATGGGCATCCCCAGCCCGGAGGAACGCCTGCGCGCCTACCCGCACCAGCTTTCCGGCGGCATGCGCCAGCGTGTGGCGATCGCCATCGCCATGCTCCACCGGCCCGACCTGATCATTGCCGACGAGCCCACCACCGCGCTGGATGTCACCATCCAGGCGCAGATCCTGTCCGAAGTGCAGAAGCTGGCGCGCCAGCACGGTACCGCGCTGATCTGGATCACGCACGACCTGTCCGTCGTGGCTGGCCTGGCCGACGAGGTGGCGGTGATGTACGCCGGCCGCATCGTCGAGCAAGGGCCGGTCGATGCGGTGCTGGACCATCCGCTGCACCCCTACACCGCCGGCCTGATCGGCAGCTTGCCGAGCTTGAACAAGCGCGGCCAGCGGCTGCGCCAGATCCCCGGCATGACGCCCAACCTGCTGACGATGCCGCCCGGCTGCGCCTTCGCGGCGCGCTGCCAGCGTGTCTCCGAGGCCTGCCGGCAGGCACCGGCAATCACTTCGCCGGACGCATTGCGCCAGGTGCGCTGCTTCCACCCGGGCCAGCCGGCCGTCACCGCGGAGTTCGCATGAAGCCGACTGAACACGCTGCCGGCGAGCCGCCGCAATTGCCCGCCCTGGTCGAGGCCAGCAATCTCGCCAAGCGCTTTGGCGAGCAGGCATCCGGCCGCTTCGACTATCTCGGCCGCGCGCTGCGGCGGCTGGGCTGGTCGGAACCGGCACCGGTCACGCACGCCGTGGATGGCGTCGACCTGCGGATCCGCCGCGGCGAGGTGGTGGGACTGGTCGGCGAATCCGGCTGCGGCAAGTCCACGCTCGGCCGCATGGTGGCCGGCCTGCTGCAGCCATCGGCAGGCGAGATTCGCGTGGACGGACAAGCGGTCGAAGGCCTTGATGCCAGCGCCCACCGTGCATTGCGGCTCAAGATCCAGATGGTGTTCCAGGATCCCTACGCCAGCCTGAACCCGCGCTTGCGCGTGGACCGCATCGTCGGCGAGGGCGCGCGCCTGCACGGCCTGGTGGACGYGGCCGGCTTCGACGACTATGTCAGCGCGCAGCTTGAACGCGCCGGGCTGGACCCGGCCCTGCGCCAGCGCTACCCGCACCAGTTCAGCGGCGGCCAGCGCCAGCGCATCGGCATTGCCCGCGCGCTGGCCGTGCAACCGGAGCTGCTGGTGTGCGACGAGGCCGTGGCCGCGCTGGACGTTTCTATCCAGGCACAGGTGCTCAACCTGTTCATGGACCTGCGCGAGCAACTCGGCCTGACCTACCTGTTTATCAGCCACGACCTTGGCGTGGTGGAGCATGTGTCGGACCGCGTGGTCATCATGTACCTGGGCCGGGTCGTCGAGAGCGCACCCACGGAAGAGATCTTCCGCCAGGCCAGTCACCCGTACACGCAGGCGCTGCTGGCCGAAATCCCCCGGCTGGACTCGCGCCACAAGACCTTCACCGCCATCAAGGGCGAGATTCCCAGCCCGCTGGCGCCGCCGCCGGGCTGCCACTTCCATCCGCGCTGCCCGCATGCCATGGCGCGCTGCCGGACCGAGGTGCCACGCCTGCGCGGTATCGCAGTGAACCACTTCAGCGCCTGCCACCTGAACGACGGCGGCTGACACCAGCCTTGCTGCCAACGCATTTCCATTGTTCCCATCGCCCCGAGGAAATTCGCTTATGAAACGCCTGCTGTCCCTCTCGATCAGCACCACCATCGCGGCCATGCTGTGTGCCGGTGCCGCCTCCGCCCAGTCGCTGTCGATCGGCTTCGCCGATCCGCTGTCCTCGCTGGACCCGCAGCTCAACAACCACGCCGGCGACCGCTCCGTGGACCTGCACTTCTGGGACCTGCTGATCGAGAACAAGGACAACAAGCTGCAGCCGGGGCTGGCGCAATCCTGGAAGCCGCTGGACGACAAGACTTGGGAGTTCAGGCTGCGCCGCGACGTGAAGTGGCAGGACGGCAAGCCCTTCGGCGCGGAGGACGTGATCTTCTCCTACCAGCGCGCGCGCAACGTGCCGGGCAGCGTGGCTTCGTTCTCGGGGTATCTGCGCACCGTGGAATCGGTGACCGCCAAGGACCCGTACACGCTCGTCATCAAGACCAATATCCCGAACCCGGACCTGCCGCTGAACCTGGCCTCGATCCATATCGTCAGCAAGCATGTGGGCGAAAAGGCCAGCACCGAGGATTACAACAGCGGCCGCGCCGTGGTCGGTACCGGCCCGTACAAGTTCATCTCCTACACGCCGGGCGACCGCGTGATGATGGCGCGCAATGACGGCTACTGGGGCGGCAAGCCTGGCTGGCAACAGGTCAACTACCGCTATATCAACAACGGCCCGGCCCGCACCGCCGCGCTGCTGTCCGGCGACGTCGATGTCATCGACAAGGTCTCGGTGTCCGACCTGGCCAAGCTCAAGCAGTCGCCCAACGTCAGCGTCTTTCCCTATGCCGGCCTGCGTGTCATGCTGCTGCAGCCGAGCTTCAAGCCCGGCCCCAACCCGTACATCACGGACAACGCAGGCAAGCCGCTGGACAAGAACCCGCTGCTGGACGTGCGCGTGCGGCGTGCGCTGTCGCTGGCGATCAACCGCCAGGCCGTGGTGGGCCGCATCCTGCAAAACACCGCCAGCGTGGCCAGCCAGTGGATGCCCAAGAACACCTTCGGCTACAACCCGGAAGTCAAGGAGATTGCCTACGATCCCGAGCAAGCCAAAAAGCTGCTGGCCGAGGCGAGCTTCAAGGACGGCTTCAAGCTGACCATSCACGYGCCKAACGACCGCTAYCCGCAAGGCCCCGARACSGCSCAGGCSGTGGCGCAGTTCTGGACCCGYRTSGGCGTSAAGACCCARGTGGAAGTSGTGCCCTGGTCCGTCTATGCAGGCCGCGCCAACAAGAACGAGTACGCGGTCAGCATGCTGGCCTGGGGCAACGGCACCGGCGAGGCCAGCTATGCGCTGGTCAACGTCCTGGCCACCGTGGACGCCAAGAAGGGCCTGGGCGCCTCCAACTGGGGCCATTACAGCAATCCGGCGGTGGACAAGGCGCTGGACGAATCGACCGCGGAGTTCGACGCGCCCAAGCGAGAGGCCATCCTGCGCCGCTCGGTCAAGCTGGTGTCGGACGACGTGGGTGTGCTGCCGCTGTTCCACTACCAGAATATCTGGGCCGCCAGGAAGGGCCTGAAGGTGGCGCCGATGACCAGCGACCGCACCGCGGCGATGATGGTCACGCGCGACGCCAAGTAAGGCGGAGCGGATATGGCATTGCTTACCATCACGCCAGCCGACGGCCTGATCGACGTTCCCCGCCGGATCGCCGTGTCGGGCCTGTGCCCCGGCGAAATCGCCGCCATCTCCACACGCACGCTGCGCGGCCGGGAGATTCCCTGGGCAAGCGAGGCGGTGTTCGTGGCGGACGCCGCCGGCACGGTCGACCTGGAACGCGACGCGCCATCGTCCGGGAGCTACGCGGGCGTCAGCCCGATGGGCCTGCTTTGGTCGCAGCGCCCGGTCGACAGCGACAGCCGGGAGTCATTCCATGCGGATGCCACCCGCCCGCTCGTCACCGAGATCACTGTGCGTACCGGCGGCGGCGAGATGTGCGAGACGCGCGGCGAGCTGGTGCAGCGCCTGGCGGCCGCGGGCGTGACCCGCACGGATGTGCGCGAGGACGGCCTGGTCGGCACGCTCTACCTGCCACCCGGTCCGGGCCCGCATCCGGCGGTGATGGTGCTCAACGGGTCGGGCGGCGGCATCAACGAACCGCGCGCCGCGCTCTACGCCTCGCGTGGTTACGCGGCGCTGGCACTGGCGTACTTCAAGGCGCCCGGCCTGTCCGACTATATCTCCGGCACGCCGCTGGAATATTTCGAGCGCGGCCTGCGCTGGATTCGCGCGCGGGTCCGGCCGGCGCGCGATTTCATCGCGCTGTCAGGCCAGTCCCGCGGCGGCGAACTGGTGCTGCTGCTGGGCGCGACGTTCCCCGAGCTGGTCTCCGCGGTGATCGGCTATGTGCCCGGCGCCGTGGTGCACAGCGCGCAAAATGCCGCCGACCCCGCCATCGGCCGCGAAGGCCCGGCCTGGCTGCACCACGGCAAGCCGCTGCCGCATGTGTGGGAGAACAACCGTACCGCGAGCTGGGCGCCCTTCGACGAAGGCCCGGCGCCGCACCGGCACGAACGCGCCATCCTGACCGCGCTGCAGGATCCCGACGCGGTGGCGCGCGCCCGCATCCGCGTGGAGGACATCCGCGGACCGGTGATGCTGCTGTCCGGCACCGACGATGGCTCCTGGCCCTCCAGCCTGTATTCGCGCATGGTGGCGGACAAGCTGGCCGAGGTCGGGCATCCGCATAACGTCGAGCATCTGGATTTCGAAGAAGCCGGCCATGCCATCCTGTTCCCCTATGTGCCGACTACGCAAATGGTCTATGCCCATCCGGTTTCCAGGCGGATCAGCACCACCGGCGGCACGCCGGCGGCCAACGCGATAGCGGATGAGGAGTCCTGGACCGGCGTGCGCGAATTCCTGGCCCGCGCGGTCGCCAGCCACGCCGGCCGTGCCAGCGTCACCGAACGACTAAACCCCTGAGTCAAGACAGAGAGCCCATCATGACCCAAACCAACACAGCCACCGCCGACCTGGTGGACCGCGTGGCCGGCCTTGCCGCCGGCTCCGCCACCCACGCGCTGCGCCACCAGCGCGACAAGGTCGCCGTCTCCACGCAGGGCAGCTACGACGCCCTGTTCGATCCCGCCCTGCCTGGCCTGGTGCTCACCGAGCGCCTGCTGGTGGCGCTGTACGCCGCGCGCCTGACGCCGGCGCCGGAGCTGGCCGCGCACTATCGCGAACGGCTCGGCGAGGCCGGCGCCGATGCCGCGCTGGTCGCGATCGCCGGGCAAGGCGATCCCGCGTCGCTGGCCGATCCGCGCCTGCGCGCCATGCTCGCCTTTACCCGCACGCTGATCGAAAACCCCGTGGCCGGCGACGAAGCTGCCCTCAAGACGCTGCCCGCCGCTGGCCTGGCCACGCCCGACGTAGTGACCCTTGCGCAGCTGATCGCATTCCTCTCCTACCAGGTGCGCCTGGTGGCCGGCCTGAAGGCTCTGAAGGCACTGCAATCCGAGGAGGCCGCAGCATGAGCGCACCGATCAAGATCCAGGGCTTCACCAACGAAGTGCTCGACTGGAAGGCCTGGCTGGATGTGGTCCAGGTGGACCAGGCCACGCCCGGGCAGGTCGCGGTGCTGGAGGAAAGCCATCCCAAGGCCAAGGTTTCGGACTACTACCTGTTCCTGGTGCATCAGCCCGAGATCCTGCGCCAGCGCTCCACCGCCTTCAACGCCATCATGTATGCGCCGGGCGGCATGGCGCGCGCCGAGCGGGAACTGGCCAGCACGGTGGTTTCGCGGGTGAATGGCTGCGTGTACTGCGCGTCGGTGCACGCGCAGCGTTTCGAGCAGCTGGCCAAGCGTAACGACGTCATCACCCAGGTCTTCGAAGACCCGCACACGGCGGGCACCACCGCGCGCGAACAGGCGATTTCGCAGTTTTCCATCGAGCTGACCGAGCGGCCTGACGCGGTCAGTGCCGATAGCCTGCGCGCGTTGCGCGAGGTAGGGGTGAGCGATGCGGAGATCCTCGACCTGATTCACTCGATTGCGATCTTTGCGTGGGCGAACCGGTTGATGCTGAATCTGGGAGAACCGGTATTTCCGGTTGAGGGCGGCTGAGTCCGCGTTTCAGGCCGGCAGTGGGCCAGGAAGCTGGGCGGCGATGAGACCAGCTGGCTTCGGCCAGCGCTCCATTTGACGAAGCGCCCGGCGTCTCAGCCTTGCCCGGCCGGCTCGCAATGCACCGCGAGCCAGACCGTGGGCCGATCCGCGTCGGTCCACGCCACCCGATGCCGGCAATGCGCCGGCAGATGCAGCCAGTCGCCGGGCGCAAGCGCGCGCGCCGCGGCTTCGCCGTCGATATGCAGCCCCGCGCTGCCGCTCAGCAGCAACACCCATTCATCCTGCGCGCTGTCGTACCAGAAATCCGGCGGGCTGGCCTGACCGTTCGAGACGATCCGTTCGATCTTGAGGCCGGGCCGTTCCAGCAAGGCATCGAAGCGCTCGGCCGCGCGGTCGACCGGCACCTGCGCCAGCAGGTTGCCCTGCGGCACAGGCGGCGGGCTGGTCGTGGAATCCATCGCTGTCTCCCCTTGCACGTTGCGCGTTGCGTGCTTTCAATCGCCCGCGCCCGGCGCGAGCACATCGCGCGCGCCGTTGCGGCCCATCGGCGAAACCAGCCCGGCTACTTCCATCTGCTCGATCAGCCGGGCGGCGCGGTTATAGCCGATGCGCAACTGGCGCTGCACGGCCGAAATCGAGGCCCGGCGGCTGGTGAGCACGAAGGAGGCGGCTTCGTCGTACAACGGGTCCGCTTCCACGTCGCCGCCGCCTTCGCCGAACAGATCCGCGGCGGCGGCCTCGCCTGGGTCGCCCGCGAGGATGGCTTCATCGTAGTCGGGCTCGCCGAACTGCTTCCAGTGCTCGACCACGCGGTGCACTTCGTCGTCGGCCACAAAGGCGCCGTGCACTCGCTGCGGATAGCCGGTACCCGGCGGCAGGAACAGCATGTCGCCCTGCCCCAGCAGGCTTTCCGCGCCCATCTGGTCGAGAATGGTGCGCGAGTCGATCTTGGACGAGACCTGGAAGGCCACCCGGGTCGGGATATTGGCCTTGATCAGGCCGGTGATCACGTCCACCGACGGCCGCTGCGTGGCCAGGATCAGGTGGATGCCGGCCGCGCGCGCTTTCTGCGCCAGCCGCGCGATCAGCTCTTCGATCTTCTTGCCGGCCACCATCATCAGGTCGGCCAGTTCGTCGATCACCACCACGATCAGCGGCAGCGTGCGCAGGGGCTCGGGCGCGTCGGGCGTCAGCGAGAACGGATTGGACACGTGCTCGCCCACGGCCTCGGCGGCACGGATCTTCTGGTTGAAGCCGGCCAGGTTGCGCACGCCCAGCGCCGACATCAGGCGATAGCGCTTCTCCATTTCGCCCACGCACCAGTTGAGCGCGTGCGCGGCCTGCTTCATATCGGTCACCACCGGCGCGAGCAGGTGGGGAATGCCCTCGTAGACCGACAGTTCCAGCATCTTGGGGTCGATCATGATCAGCCGCACATCGTCCGGCGTGGCCTTGTACAGCAGGGACAGGATCATGGCGTTGACCGCCACGGACTTGCCCGAGCCGGTGGTGCCAGCCACCAGCAAGTGCGGCGCGCGCGCGAGATCGGTCACCACCGGGTTGCCGGTGATGTCCTTCCCCATAGCCAGCACCAGGTTCGAGTTGTGTCCGAGGAAGGATGACGCGGCCACGATCTCCGACAGGCGGATCATCTGCCGCCGCGCGTTGGGCAGCTCCAGCCCCATGCAGGTCTTGCCGGGGATGGTTTCCACCACGCGGATCGAGGTCACGCCCAGCGCGCGCGCCAGGTCCTTCATCAGCCCCACCACCTGCGCGCCGCGCACGCCCATGGCGGGATCCACCTCGAAGCGCGTGATCACCGGAYCGGCCGATGCGCCTACCACCGAGACCGGCACCTTGAACTCCGCCAGACGCTGCGCGATCAGGTTGCCGGTTTCCTGCAGGCGTTCCTCGGTAACCTGCTCGACATCGGCCGTGGCGGCTTCCAGCAGGGCGAGGTCCGGCAGGCGGTAGTCCGAGATGCGCGCGGGCGCCGGCGTGACGGCGATGGCCAGGGATGCCGGCATTGCCGTTGCCACGGGAGCCGCCGCCGCTGCGCCCGGCACGGGGTCAAGGGCCACGACTTTACCGACCACGGCCTGCAGCACGATGCGCGGCTTGGGCGCTGGCGCGGCGGGGGCCGCTTCCGGCAATAGCGGTGGCTCCGAGGCGGTGGCACCGTCCGCCACCGGAGCGGGGACGTTGTCCTCGCCGCGGGGCTCGATCAGCAGGTTGGCGTCGAGAACGCTATCGGCGATCTCTTCCAGTGGGGCATCGGCTTCGGGCTGGGCCGCGGCGCTGGTTTGCGGCTCGGCTTCGACCGCGACCTCTGCCTGAGCTTCGGCTACGGGCTCGGCTCCGGCTTCAGGCTGGATTGCGACCATGGCTGCGGCATCGGCCTGCGGCTCGGCTTCGACAGCAACTTCTGCCTGGGCTTCGGCTACAGGCTCGGCTTCGGCTACAGGCTGGACTGCGACCACGGCTGTGGCATCGGCTTGCGGCTCGGCTTCGACCGCAGGTTCTGCCTGAGCTTCGGCTTCAGGCTCGGCTCCGGCTTCAGGCTGGACTGCGACCACGGCTGCGGCATCGATTTGCGGATCGGCTTCGATCGCAGCTTCTGCCCGGGCCTCGGCTACAGGCTCGGCTCCGGCTTCAGGCTGGACTGCGATCACGGCTGCGGCATCGGTTTGCGGATCGGCTTCGATCGCAGCTTCTGCCCGGGCCTCGGCTACAGGTTCGGCTCCGGCTTCAGGCTGGACCGCGACCACGGCTGCGGTATCGGTTTGCGGATCAGCCTCGACTGCAACTTCTGCCTGGGCTTCGGGCTGAACTGCGGCTACGACCACGGAATTGGTTCGCGGCTCGGCTTCGACAGCCACTTCCGCCTGGGCTTCAGCAACAGCGACAGCATGTCCGGCATCCCCGGCAACCGGCTCGGTGACGATTCCGGCGGAGGCTTCGTGCAACTCGTTGGACGGTACCTCGGCAGCGGCCAAGGCCGCTTCGGTGGCCACCGGATTGCTCACCGCGTCGATTGGCGCCTCGGCGGGGGCATCGATGGCGGCATCCGGCAATGGCGCGGATGCCGCCTGCGCCTCGGCCACAGCCTCCTGCGGCGACGACGCCGGCACGGCAGGCAACGCCGGCCGACGGCCACCAGCCAGTGCTTTCAGCTCCGCCATCAGCGCCTCGGCTTCCAGGCGGATCTCCTCCAGCGTCACGGATGGCGCATCGCCTTGCCTCGCGGCGTTCGCAAGCAGTTTGGCGGGCTCGGGAGTCTCGCCGGGCACGGTGGCGGCAAGTCCGGAGACCGGCATGGCGACGTCCTCGGGGGTCAGCACGGCTACCGTCTGCGGCTCCTCGGCGAGTACTGCGATGGCTTCCCCGGTTTCCAGCACGCCGGTATCCAGCGTGCCCGCCGACTCGGGCTGCGCGGCCGGCGCGTGCGCTGGCCGCGCCTGGGCGTCCGCGGGCGGCGGTGCCACGGCAGCGGTTGTCACGGTCGTTGCGGCAACGGGCTGGACGGGCCGCGCGTTGGCTTCGGGCAGCGTCGTAATCGTCGAGCGCGAGCCCATCTGCGGCTGGCGGAAGGGGCTGCTGACCACGGTCGCGCGCGCAGGCGTCGCCGCGGCCGGGCTGGTTGTGGCGCGGGCCTGCGTGGCCACAGCCGCCGCCGCGCTGGCTGCGGCAGCCGCGGACGCCGTCCGTGCGGCAGCCTGGGGCTGGGTGGCTGCCCGCGCCGGCGCGGGCCTGGCGGGGGAAGGCCTGGCCGCGGCGGGCGCGGACACCGGCGCGGGCGCTTCCGGCTTGACGGCTCCCGGCGGCCCGGCTTGCTGCAGCCAGATCTCGCCTGGCTGCGGCGGCGAATTACGGGTGCGCGCCGGCGGCTGCCAGACGGGCTGGCGCCGCGCCGAAACAGCTTCAATGCCCTTGTGGCGCGGTACATGGTCGGCCGTGCCCGGCGCCGCGGCGTGCATCGCGCCCAGGTGCGTGGTCTCCCAGTTGTCCGGCTCGCGCGCGGTACGGGCGGGGGTGCGCAACGGCGCGGGATCCGCCTCTTCCGGCTCCGCCATGACGGGCTTGCGCAGGAACAGGCTGCGCCAGGTTTCCCCGAACACCATCGGCGCGGCCAGCGCCAGCACGCCCAGCATCAGCAGCAGGCTTGCGCTCCAGCCGAACATGCCGGAAACCAGGCCGCCCAGCGCACGGCCGGCGCTGCCGCCGGACGTGCTGCCCGCCATGCCGGCCTCGCCCGCGGCCCCCGTCAGCGCTTCGAGCGAAGCGCTCGCGCACAGCACGATCAGCGTGCCGAGCCAGACCCGCAGCGTGCCGCGTCCGCTAAAGAAACGGCGCTCACCGGCAAGCAGGCGCGCCACCTGTCGCCACACCAGCGGCACAAGCCACAAGGTCGAAAATCCGAACCAGCCAAAACCCATTATCGAAACGCCATCATCTAATACCTCGGGCAGCGATTGTAGCGGGTCTGGGCGCGGCGTTTCCGCGCAAGATGGCTGCGAGGACGGAATATCGCGCGATTTCCGTGAAGAAACGCCCTCCCCCGCCGTGCGGACCGCCATCGCCGAAGCCCGCGGCCCCCATGCCAGGACACGCGCGGCGCGCATCATGTGCGCTACTATGGCGCGACGCCCCTCTCACTTCATCGACCGTGCGGTCGATACATTCCCCAGCCAACCATGCAGACACGCTACGCCGGACTGTCCGCCCTGGTGGTCGATGACCACCCTTTCCAGTTGCTGGCGGCAGAGCAGTTGCTGACCCAGCTCGGCGTCAGCGAGGTGCAGTGCGCCGCCGACGGCCACGCCGCGCTGGACCTGCTGGCGGCACGCAAGTTCGACCTCGTGCTCTGCGATATCGAGATGCCGGGGCTCAACGGGCCGGGCATGATGGACGAACTGACCCGGCGCAAGAACGCGTTCGCGGGCGCCCAGCCGCTGTGGGTCTGGGTGTCGGCGCTGCAGGACGACATCATCGAGTCCCATGTGAGCCTGGCCGATTCGGTCGGCCTGTCCGATGTGCGGGCGATTCGCAAGCCGATCTCGGCAGTGGTGCTGGAGGAAATCCTGCAGGATGTGCTGAGGCGCGACCTCACCACGGAAGTACCCGCGGCGGCACCGAGCCAGCCGGAAGACCACGACTTGCTGGCCGCGATGCAAACGCCTGGCGCCATCTTCATCATGCTGCAACCCCAGTTCCGGATCGGCAGCGGCGCGCTGGCGGGCGCCGAAGCGCTCTGCCGCTGGCGCCATCCGGAGCAGGGCCTGATCCGGCCCGACCTGTTCATTCCCAGGCTGGAGGCGCTGGGCGAGGCCGATGCGATCTTCCAGCTGGCGGGCCAGCAATGCCTGGCGGTGCAACGGCAATTGCTGGCGCGCGGCGTGCGCATCCCGCTCAGCATCAACGCATCCGCCCAGACACTATGCCGGCCCGGCGTACTGGACGCCTTCGATGCCATGGTGGAAGCCAGCGGCATGCCACGCCAGTTGTTGATCATCGAGCTGACCGAAGGCTATCCGGTGCACGACACCCGTGCCCTGTCGATCGCACTGAACCGCTTGCGCCTGCTCGGCTACGGCGTGGCGATCGACGATTTCGGGATCGGCATCGCGACCCTCAAGCTCCTGGCCGACCTGCCATTCACCCAGATCAAGCTGGACCGCTCCTTCGTGGTCGCCGTGCCGGGCAACGGCCAGCGCGCGGCGATCTGCCGCAACGTCATCAACCTCGCGCGCGACCTCAAGCTGGAGTGCGTGGCCGAGGGCATCGAAACGCCCGTGCAGCGCGATGCGCTGCAAGCCCTGGGCTGCGATCTTGGACAGGGCTACCTGTGGTCGCCCGCGCTGCCGCCCGATATGTTCGTGGCCGAGGCGCTGGGTCGCTGGACGCCCTGAGGACGCAGGCGGAGGGCGGACCGGAAAGCCATGGGCGGCTACGCTAGTTCCACTTGCCGCTGATGCCGCCCACGCTCAGGCGCCCCGCGCCAAGCAGCGCAACCGCAAGCGCCGCGGCCAGGAACATGGCCTGCAACTCCAGCGCCCAGCCGCCGGTGTTAGCCAGCGTGCCGATCTGCTTCATGTGCACCAGGCCGACCGCGACCAGCATGTTGCCGGCCACGATCAGTGCGCCGAGCCGGGCCCAGAGGCCCAGGATCAGCAGGACGGGCGCCACGATCTCGCCGATATAGACAAGGTACGCAATAGCCGGAGGCAACCCGGCCTGCGCCACCACCTGCGTCACGAACCCTGGCCCCTCGATGAGCTTGGAAATCCCATGCAACAGGATCAGCACGCCGAGCACGATGCGCAGTATCGCCTTGCCCAAGTCCTGGGATGCCTGAGAACCACTCATGGTTGTCACTCCTTTCCGGTCCGAAAACGAAAGCGCCGCAAGYAGGCAAGTCCAGCCGGGCAGCACTGACGAAGCGCCTTTAGCTCCACGCGAGGCACGCACATGTACCTTAGTGCGCCGCGCCGTGAAGGTAAAGCCACAAGTTGCACCGGCTCGTCATTGTCCGCATGCCTGTCCTCAAATCTGGCCAATCGGCCGGTGCATGCCGGGATGGCGCGGCGGCTGCATGCCGGCTTTGCGGGCCGTTTCGGGCAGGATGTCTGCAAGAAAATCGAGAAAGCGCCGCAGCGCCGGCGGCATCCCCTTGCGCGAGGGAAATACCGCATGCAGGGTGCCGACCGGCATGATCCACTGAGGCAGCAGCACTTCCAGTTCGCCGTTTTCGATGGCGTCGCGGCAGAACATGCGCGGCAGCATCGCCACGCCCACGCCCGCGATGGCGGCCTCGCGCAGCAGGGCGAATTCGTCGGTGATCAGGCGTGGCTCGTAGGCAATGTGGATGGACTGGCCGGTATTGCAGCTCAGCGTCCAGACATGCTTGCCATCGTGCGGCTTCTGGTTGACGCCGGGCATGCCGTCCAGCGCCTCGGGCGTACGCGGGCGGCCGATGCTGTCGAGCAGCGCCGGACTGGCAACCAGCATGAGCGGGCTTTCGCCGTAAGTGCGCACCACGAGCGAGGAATCGTCCATCACATCGCGCACGCGCAGCGCCAGGTCGAATCCTTCGGCGATGACGTCGACACGGCGGTTGGTAGCCTCCACCTCGATCCGAATCCCGGGATTGGCTTGCATGAAATGCCCGATCGCCGGGGCCAGCAGGCTTTGGGCGATCGCTACCGGACAACTGATCCGCAAATTGCCACCCGGCTGGTCGCGTGCCTGCTCGATCACTTCGCGCGCCGCTTCCGCCTCCGCGAGCATGGCGCGGCAGCGCTCGTAGTACGCCTCGCCAATCGGCGTCACGCGTACCTGCCGGGTAGTCCGGCGCAGCAATTGCACGCCCAGGTCGCGCTCCAGCTGCGCAATGCGCCGGCTCAGGCGGGACTTTGGCACGCCGCTGGCACGGCTGGCGGCGGAAAAACTGCCATGCTGGACCACCTGGGCAAACAGCGAGAGATCGTTCAGGTCTTGCATCGGACTTCCTCGGCGGGGGAGCGCGCCAGGGTAGCAGCCGGCTGGCGTTCTGCCCCTGGAACAATAAGTTCCATTTTGCCCCACTACCGGCATCAATGGCAGACCGCTATCTTTGCTTCATCCAACCCGAACCCCTGTGGAGATGAACATGAAGATCTTGCAAATCGACTCGAGCGTACTTGGCGGCCACTCCGCTTCCCGCACCCTGACCGCCAAGGTCGTGTCCGACCTGCGCGCCAGGCACCCGGAAGCCACCCTGACCGTGCGCGACCTCGACCAGGACGCTCCGGCACACCTGTCGAACGCACTGCTGCCCGTGCTGGGCGGCCCGAAGGACGGCCTGAACGCGCTGCAAGAAAGCGAACTGCAACGCACCGAAGCCTTCCTGAAGGAATTCCTTGAAGCCGACGTGCTGGTCGTGGGCGTGCCGCAATACAACTTCAGCATCCCGAGCCAGCTCAAGTCCTGGATCGACCGCATCGCCCAGGCCGGCCGCACCTTCAAGTACACCGAGACCGGCCCGGTTGGCCTGGCCGGCGGCAAGCGCGTGATCGTGGTGTCGTCGCGCGGCGGCGTGCGCCAGGACGCCAACGCCCTGGACCTGCATGAGCAGACCGTCGACGTGGTGTTCCGCTTCCTGGGCATCACCGATATCACGTATGTGCGCGCGCATGGCCTCGCCATGGGCCCGGAAGCCCGCGAAGCCAGCCTGGCCTCCGCCAACAGCGCCGTGGCAGCCCTGGCCGCGTGATCGCCTGACCGCCAGGCGGCGGCACGCCGCCGCGCCGCCAGGCAAAACGCCCGCCCGCATTCATGCCGGCGGGCGTTTTGCGCTCTGGCAAGCCGTTTCCCACCTCGTTGGCCGGCCCGCCCGGTGAGAGCATTGCCCCCGGTTTTGCAGGCGAGAGCCTGCTATGCCCCGTGCATGATCGGGTCTATGATGGTTCGGAACGCCCGAGCGGTTTCGGTGCACGTCCATCCAGGGGGAAGCCCGCGCGGCCTTGTTGCGAGGGCCTGGGTCGGAACCTGTCCGCAATCCACACGCCACGGCCAGCCGCCCTTCGCGCGGCATCCGCGGCAGATGCCAAGTCCGCAAGGTTCGATAAGGGAGCCCGCATGTCCTCTGCCCTGCTGCCTGCCAGCGCCGTGCATCCTCCGCACGAGCCGGCCCTGCTTGCCCGGTACCGCCACATCCGCTCGGCCACCGAGGCCATGGTCGCCGACCTGACCGACGCCGACGCCACGGTGCAGTCGATGGACGACGCAAGCCCGGCCAAATGGCACCTGGCCCATACCACCTGGTTCTTCGAGGAGTTCGTGCTGACGGCCCGCATCCCGGACTACGAGCCAGTCGACCCCCAATACCGCTACCTCTTCAACTCCTATTACGAGTCGGTCGGGGCCCGCCACCCGCGCCCGCGCCGGGGATTGCTCTCGCGGCCCTCGCTGGACGAGATCCTGGCTTACCGTGAAGCGGTCGACGAAACCATGCTCGGGCTGCTCACGAGCGCGCAGACGGATGCCGAGGCAGCGCTGATCGAGCTTGGCCTGAACCACGAGCAGCAGCACCAGGAATTGCTGCTGACCGACATCCTGCACTTGTTCGCGCAAAACCCGCTGAAGCCGGCTTTCGCGCCGGAGTTGCTGGCGCCCGTCATCGCCGACCCGCGCCCGGCCCCCGAATGGATCCGCTTTGCCGGCGGCGTGGTCGCCATCGGCCACGACCGCGACGGCTTCGCCTTCGATTGCGAAGGCCCGCGCCACAATGTGCTGCTGCAGCCGTACCAGCTCTGCTCGCACCCCATCAGCAACCGCCAGTGGTTTGAATTCATCGAGGACGGCGCCTACCGTACCGCCGGCCTTTGGCTGTCGGATGGATGGCGCTGGGTCTGCGAACAGGGCATCGAAGCGCCGCTGTACTGGGAGGAACGCGAGGGCACCTGGTGGCAGATGAGTTTGCGCGGGATGCAGCCGGTCGATCCCGATAGCCCGGTCACCCATGTCAGCTTCTACGAGGCCGATGCCTTCGCCCGCTGGGCCGAGCGCCGCCTGCCAACCGAGGCGGAATGGGAGCATGCGGCGCGCAACCTGCCGGCCACCGGGAATTTTGTCGAAGGACGGATTCTGCGGCCGCTGCCCGACCGGCAGAATACCTCGGGCGCGCTGCGGCAGATGTTTGGCGACGTGTGGGAATGGACCGCCAGCCCCTTCCAGCCCTACCCGGGCTTCCGGCCGGGCGCCGGCGCGGTGGGGGAATACAACGGCAAGTTCATGTGCAGCCAGCTGGTGCTGCGTGGCGGTTCCTGCGTGACGCCGGAATCGCATATCCGCGCCAGCTACCGCAACTTCTTCTATCCGCACCAGCGTTGGCAGTTCACCGGCGTGCGCCTCGCGGACGACGCGTAGCCGGGGCGGGAACACGCCGGGCAAGACCGGCGTGCTTCCCGCAAATTCAGTTCCAGCCCTTTTGCGGGGACTGCGAACTTAGCGGCGTCTGCGGATACAGCTTCTGCCAGCGCGATTTCAGCCCGTCCGCGATTTCCTTCTGGTGGTAGCGCTCGGCAAAGTCGATTGCCGTCATGCCCTGCTGGTTCTTCAGCCGCATGTCCGCGCCCTCGTCCAGCAGCAGCTTGACCGTCTCGATATGGCCGCCGCGCGCTGCCATCATCAGCGGCGTGGTGCCGTTGGGGCTTTCGGCGTCGATATAGGCAGCGTGATCAACCAGGAACTTGACGATCTCGTTGTTGCCGTTGGTCGCCGCGTAGTGCAGCGGCGTCCAGCCCGTCTTGTTGATCTCGACCTCCATCTGGTCGACCATCAGCTTGACCATATCGAGTTCGTTCTGCAGGCTGGCCATCATCAGCGGCGTCTCGCCGGCCGCATTGGTCTTGTCGAAATCGATATTCTTGGCGCGGATCAGTGCCCCTGCCACCTTCAGCGACTTCTCGCGCAATGCCACCACCAGCATGGGATTGCCCTTGGCATCGACAAGGTTGGGATCGACGCCGCGCGCCAGCATCTTCTGGACGGCGTTGATGTCATCGAACTCCACCGCCTTGCGCATATCGTCGGCGGGCGTCGCCCAGGCAACGGTGCCGCAAAGCAGCGCCGCGACAGCGGCGAGACGCCGTACAGCCTTCATGTTAAACATGAGTATTCCTATCTATATGCTTGAAAAGACGGAAGAAATTGTCGGAAGTCTGCTCCGCCAATTCCTCGACCGGAATGCCGCGCAGATTGGCGATGAATTCGCCCACATGGCGCACCCAGGCTGGCTGGTTGGTCTTGCCGCGGTAAGGCACGGGCGCCAGGTAAGGTGAATCGGTCTCGATCAGCATGCGCTCCAGCGGTATCTTGCGCGCGGTTTCCTGCAGCTCCACCGCGTTCTTGAATGTCACGATGCCGGAAAACGAGATGTGGAAGCCTTCATCCAGCGACTGCCGGGCGATCTCCCAGCTCTCGGTGAAGCAATGCATCACCCCGCCGGCGGCGCGCGCGTCTTCCTCGCGCATCAGGCGCAGGGTGTCGTCGGCGGACGAGCGGGTATGGATGATGAGCGGCTTGCCGGTCTGCCGCGCGGCGCGGATATGGGTGCGGAAACGCTCCCGCTGCCACTCCATGTCGGCGATGCTGCGGCCGTTCAGCCGGTAGTAGTCGAGCCCGGTCTCGCCGGTGCCGACCACCCGCGGATGCGCCGAAAGCGCCAGCAGGCGCTCCAGCGTGGGCTCCTCGCCCTCCTCGTAGTCGGGATGCACACCGACCGAAGCGTAGAGATGCGGAAACTGCTCGGCGAGTGCCAGCACGCGCGGGAAATCTTCCAGCGTGACCGAGATGCACAGCGCATGCGTTACCTGGCTGGCACGCATGTTCTCCAGCAATTCGGGCAAGCGTTCGGCCAGTTCGGGGAAATCTAGATGGCAGTGGGAATCGACAAACATTGGGGCGGTTTCCGTATAGAGACGCCGCCGCGGGCGGCGCCACCCGCCATTGTATCCGGTCGTGCCCGCGCGCCCGCCCACGGCGGATCAGCGGGCGCGGCCCGCCGCCGGATACGCCACTTGCGCCAGCCCGGATCAGGCCGGGGCGATCGCCGCGCAGGCCTGCTCCAGCGTGAGCGGCGCCGGGTCCAGCAGCAGCCGGCACGCCGCGGATTCGCCCTCCTCATCCGGGCTCGCCAGCGGATCGGATGGCAGCAGGCGATGCCGCAGCAGCGCGTCGGCCAGTAGCAGCCGGCGGGCGTCGACGCCAGGCCGGGTAGCCTCCCAGGCCATCAGGATGGCGGCACTGGCGTGGTAGAGGGCGCTGGCGGCACGGCGGCTCTCCGCCTCGTGCCGCGCGCCGCCGGCCACGGCCTCGGCGAGCGAAGCGGCACGTTGCCACCCTTGCCACAAGGCCTGCCGCAGTGGCGCCGGCAGGTTCCCGGATTGCTCCAGCCGACCCGCCAGCAAGCTCCCCAGGGCACGGTGAGCCCCTTCCTTTCCCACCGCCCGCTGGATGGCATCCAGCGCATTGATATTGCTGGTGCCCTCCCACAGCACGCCGATGTGGGCGTCGCGGACCAGCCGCGCGTTGACGAAATCCTCGATATAGCCGTTGCCGCCCCGCACTTCCATGGCGCCGGTCGCCACGGCGATATTGTCCCGGCAGGCGCGCAGCTTGATCAGCGGCGTCAGCAGGCGCAAGGCTTGCCGTGCGCTACCGTCGCCCTCGCCCTCGCCCTCGCCCCCGCCCTCTTCCTCGCCGGCCCGCCGCATGGCGTCCGCCGTGGCCATGACCATCGACAAGGCCGCCTCGGTGGGGACCATGATCTTCAGCAATTGCCGCCGCAGCAGCGCATGGCCAATGACCTCGCGCCCAAAGGCAGAGCGGTGCCGCGCGGCCTGCAGCGCTTCGTTCAGGCAACGGCGCATCATGGCGGCAGCGCGCACCGCGTGCGACAGGCGCGACAGGTTGACCTGCTCCATCATCTGCTTGAGGCCCTGGTCGAGCGCGCCCACCGGATAGGCCACCGCCCCTTCGAGCCGGACTTCGCCGCTGGCCATCGACCGCGTGCCCAGCTTGTCCTTCAGCCGGACGATGCGGTATGTGTTGCGGCTGCCATCGTCCAGCCGGCGCGGCAGCGCGAACAGCGCGAGCCCTCGGGTGCCCGACGGCGCGCCTTCGGGGCGGGCCAGCAGCAGGACAACGTCCGCGTCGGCATGCGAGCAGAACCACTTCTCGCCGTACAGGCGCCACTGGCCACCTTCCTCGCGCGCCACGGTCTCGATGGCACCCACGTCCGAGCCGCCGGCCTTCTCGGTCATGAACTGGGTGCCCTTCCAGAGCGACGCCAGGTCGGCGGACAGCATGCTGGGCAGCAATTTTTGCTGCAAGGCCTGGCTGCCGAACTTGCGGATCAGGTGGATCGAGGTATCCGTCACGCTGATCGGGCACATCTGGCCGAACTCCGACTGCACGAACAGGTACTGGAAGGCGTATTTCGCCGCCGGCGCCAGCGGCGCGGCGCACCCCAGCACGCCGGCGCGGTGGCCCATCGCATGGAACTGGAAATCGGCGAAGGCGATGTGTTCCATCTCCTGGTAGGCCGGGTGGTATTCGATCCAGTCGTCGTCCTCGCCCCAGCGGGTGCGCGCGTGAAGCACCGGGGCGTATTTGTCGGCCACCGCCGCCAGCGCATTCAGACGGCCGCCGGCCAACTGGCCCATGCGCTGGAAATGCGGCAGCAGGTGCTGGTGTTCCTGCGCCGGCAGGTACAGCGCCAGCAGGTCCCGCAGGCCCCGGTCGAGCGCGAAGAAATCCAGGCCGGCGCAATCCGGCGCGAGGTGGCGGGAGCTGGTCCCCGCATCACCGGGGCGTGGACTGACGAACTCGGCGTAGCTGGCTTGGAAGGACATGGGAGCGTTCCGGCAAGGAGGATGGAAGGACGAGAGACGTATTCAGATCACGCCGGCAGCGCGCAGGCGGATCAGATCCTCGGGTGCCATGCCCAGGCTGTCGCCCAGCACGGCCTCGGTGTGCTCGCCGAGGACAGGCGGCCCGCTCTGGTAGTCCAGCGGCGTGGCGGAGAACCGCATCGGGCTGGCGATGGCGGGACAGGTCCCGCCGGTGGAAAGCGGCAGGTCCACGCGGATGCCGCGATGCCGGACCTGCGGATCATCGAAGGCCTGGGCAAAGTCATTGATGGGACCGCAAGGCACGCCGGCCGCTTCCAGGCGCGCGCGCCAGGCTGCAGTAGTGTCGGCGCGCATGATATCCGCCAGCACCGGCAACAGCGCGTCGCGGTTGACCAGCCGGCCGCTGACCCTGGCAAAGCGCGCATCGGCGGCAAGATCCGGCCGGCCGATGGCCTCGCAGTACGAGGCAAACAGTCCGTCGTTGCCTACCGCCACGATCAGCTTGCCGTCCTGGGTGGCGAAGACCTGGTACGGCACGGCGTTGGGATGCGCATTGCCGTAGCGGCGCGGGACCTTGCCCGAAGCCAGGTAGCCAACCGCCTGGTTGCTGCCAAGCGCGAGCGCGCAATCGAGCAAGGCCATGTCGATATGCTGGCCCAGGCCGCTGCGCTCGCGCCATGCCAGGGCGGCCGTGATCGCGAGGCTGGCGTACAGGCCGGTGGTCATGTCGGCCACCGCCACGCCGAATTTCTGCGGCCCGCCGCCTTCGCATTCGCCGCAGGCATCGTCGGGCTCGCCGGTCAGGCTCATCAGCCCGCTCATGCCCTGGAAGACGAAGTCGTAGCCGGGACGGTGCCGATAGGGGCCGGTCTGCCCATAGCCGGTGACCGAGCAATAGATCAATCCGGGGTTGGCCGCGCGCAGGTCCTCGTAGCCGAGCCCGAAGCGCGCCAGCGTGCCGACCTTGTAGTTCTCCACGAGCACATCGCAGGTGGCTGCCATGCGCCGGACGATCTCCTGGCCTTCGCTGGTCGCGAAATCGACAGTGACCGATTTCTTGCCCCGGTTGGTTGAGGCGTAGTAGGTGGAGTCCTGCCGTTCCTGTCCGGCGTCGACGGGCATCCAGGGCGGCCCCCAGCCGCGGGTTTCATCGCCCGCGCCGGGCCGCTCGACCTTGATCACCTCCGCGCCCAGGTCGGCCAGGTTCTGGGTGCACCAGGGGCCGGCCAGCACCCTGGTCAGGTCGAGTACGCGGATATGGGAAAGCGGTTTGTTCATGTTGGCATGGTCGTGGCTTGGGTGGCGGGTCGTGCTTGTTCAGTCGGCGCGGATGTGCGCGGCCGTGATCACCTTGCCGTAGCGGGCGGTTTCCTCGCGGATATAGGCACCGAAGGCTTCGCGGTAATAGCCCACCGGCTCGGCCCCGCTGCGCAGCAAGGTTTGTTGCACCGCCGGCTCGGCCACGATGCGCTCGATCTCGCTGGCCAGCCGCTCCACCACGGCGGGCGGCGTGGCGGCGGGCGCCACCAGGCCGACCCAGGCCGACATCTCGACGCCGCCGAAGCCAAGCTCCGCCGTGGTCGGCACATCGGGCATCACCGCCGAGCGCTTCGCGTTCATCACGGCAAGCGCGCGCAGCTTGCCCGCCGTGATCTGCGGCAGGCCGGTGAAGGCGGGCTCGAAGGTCATCGACACCTCGTTGGCCATCACGGCGGCCTTGGCCGGCGCGCTGCCCTTGTACGGCACGTGCAGCACGTCGATCCCGGCGCGCGCCTTCAGCATCTCGCCGGCAAGATGCGCGGTCGAGCCGTTGCCATACGATGCATAGCTCAAGCTGCCTGGCTTGGTGCGGGACAGTTGCACCAGTTCGTCCATGGTCCTGGCGGGCACGGCAGGATTCACCACGATCACGCTCGGCGCTGTGGCAACCAGCGCGATCGGCGCGAAACTCCGGGCGGGGTCGTAAGGCAGCTTCGGGTACAGCCAGGGATTGATGGTCAGCGTAGTATTGGTGGCCGCCAGCAGCGTGTAGCCATCGGCGCTGGCTCCTGCGACCTGCTCCGCGCCGACGATGGTGGCTGCCCCCGGCCGGTTTTCCACCACCACAGGCTGGCCAAGCCGCTCGCCAAGGCGCAGGCCGATCACGCGCGCCACGACGTCCGTCATGCCGCCGGCCGCATAGGGCACGACGATGCGAATGGGCTGGCGCGGATAGGCTTGCGCGGCGGCCTTGGTTGCTGTCATCACGGTCAGCAATGGGGCAATGAGCAAGACGACGAGGGTCTTCGGATTCACGGCTGTCTCCCTGGTTCTTTTTATTGCGCGCCGCTGGCCGCGGAAGGCCGCCGCGGGTGGGTGCGCAAGAACCATTCTCAAACTCGCGAGTTTTCTCGTCCAATATCGTTTTTTGCGCTATTTATATCGGTATTGAATCAATCACCCTGGACTTCCATGGACCTTCGACAGTTGCGCTACTTCGTTGCCGTCGCCGAGGAACTGCATTTCGGCCGGGCGGCCGAGCGCCTTGCCATCACCCAGCCGCCGCTGAGCTTCAACATCCGCCAGTTGGAAGACTCGCTCGGCTTCGCGCTGCTGCGGCGCAGCACGCGCGAGGTTGCGCTAACGCCCGCCGGGCGGGTGATGTACCAGGAAGCGGTGAAGATCCTTGCCCTGGCGCGCGATGCGCAGGGCCTGGCGAGCCGGGCCGCCAAGGGGGAAACCGGCGCGGTGCACGTCGCCTTTGTCGGCTCGGCCATGCTGACGAAGCTGGCCGCGGCGATTCATGCGTTCGCGCAAGAACGGCCGGGGGTGGAGGTGGTGGTGCACGAGCTGAACAGCTTCGAGCAGATCGAGGCGCTGCAGCGCGGCCTGATCGATATCGGCATCGCGCATCCGCGCGTCATCCCGGTCGGCCTGGCGTCCCGCGTGCTCTATGCCGAACGGTTTATCTGCGTGTTGCCGTCGGATCATCCGCTGGCGGCGCAGGCGCAAGTCGATCTGCGGCAATTGCGCCTGGAAGATTTTGTCCTGTTCCCGCGCCATTTCGCGCCGGAGTACTACGACAAGATCGTCGCCCTCTGCATGGGCGCCGGCTTTACGCCCAGCATCCGCCATGAAGTGCGCCATATGCTGACGATCGCTACGCTGGTATCGCAGAACTTCGGCGTTTCGCTGGTGCCCGCGTCGGTTGCGCTGGTGCAGTTGCCCAACCTGGCCTGCCGGCCACTGGCAAGGCCGGGCCGGGCCTCCGAACTGCATGGCGTCTGGCGCGCGGACGAGCAGGCGCCGGCCGTGCTGGCATTGCTTGCCGCGCTGGAGGCAAATGGAAATGGGGAGATGCAGGCCTAGGCAACCGCCATCCGGTTACTCCCCGGGCTTCGTCAAATGCCGGCCGAGGATGACCAGGTCGCGCTCCACGCCGTCAAGCACCGCCACGCGCGGCAGGTTACCCCAGCTCTCGAAGCCGAGCGAGGCGAACAGGCCCAGGCTGGGCGCGTTGTGGCCGAAGATGAAGCCCAGCAGGGTGTTGACCCCGATCCGCGGCGCATGCGCGATGGCCTGCTGCAGCAGGAAGCGTCCCAGGCCCTGTCCCCGGCGGCTGGCGTCGAGATAGATCGAGACTTCCGCGGTGGCGCCGTAAGCCGGGCGCCCATAGAAGTCGGAAAAACTGAGCCAGCCGGCCATCTTCCCTTCTCTGTCCTCCGCCACCCACAGCGGCCGCCGCCCGGGCTTGTGTTCATCGAACCAGGCCTGGCGCGATGCCACCGTGACCGGCTCGGTGTCCGCCGTGACCATGCGCGACGCCACGGTGCTGTTGTAGATGGCAACGATGGCAGCGAGGTCGCGCTGCTCCGCGACCCGGACGGAAAAATCGGAATCACTCATTTTGAAATTCTTCTAAAACAATAACTTGGGCAACAAAGTTAAGGTCAACTACAAAGTCTGGGTGGCCTTGGCCGATTCGATCGTCTTGCCCAGGATCTCTTCCACCGTGCGGCGCAGGTTGCGGCCCATATCGTCGTCCGGCAAGTGAATCCCGATGCCCGGTGTCTTGTGCGGCGTGCCGACGGGCGTGATCCATGCCACCTGGCCCGCGATCTGGTACTTCTGCGGCCGGTCGAGCAGCGACAGCACCAGGAATACCTGCTCGCCCAGCCTGAAGGGCCGGTTGCTCGGGACAAAGATCCCGCCGCGCTGCAGGAACGGCATGTAGGCGGCATAGAGCCCTGCCTGGTCCTTGATCGAAAGCGAAAGCACGTTCGGCCGGGAGGATGCGCCGGGAACGGTCGGCGCCCCAATTCCACCTGCGGCGCCGGGAATGCTGGCGCCCCGTGCCCCTGTCACTTCTGTGTTCATGACTGACCCCTTGCTCACTCTATGGCCTTCAGGCCTTATTGGACTTATTGGACTTATTTCAACTACCTATCCGAGCGCCCCGGCTTACTGGAACAACTGCCGGTACTCCAGAAACACGGATTCCATGACCAGCCGCGCCGCCAGCGGGTGATTCTCGCTGCGGCGATGGTTCAGCAGCCGCGCCGAGAAGGCCTGCAGCCGGTGCGCATCGGTGGCCTGCGCGCAGCGTGCCAGGACCGCTTGCTCGCGCGGGAAATAGCGCGGCACCGGGGCGGCCGCCAGGCGCGCCGACAGCAGATCGTACGTCCAGCGCTGCAAGATGCCAAGCACCGACGGCACCGGCATCTTCTGGACCTGTTCGGCTGCCCCCAGGGCATCGAAGCCGGCGCCCGCGCCAAGCTGGCTCACCAGCCAGCGCTGCATCGGCTGCTCCTCCGCTTCGGCCGCGTGCAGCGCGGTCAGCGGCGAGCCGCCGGCCAGCGCCAGCTGGGCCTCGGCATCGCCCACGCCCTGGCTGCCGAGCCAGGCCATGGCGTCGGCGGCGCTGGGCCGCTGCACGGAGAACTGGCGGCAACGCGACAGGATGGTGGGCAGCACGCGGTCCAGGCGGTCGGTCACCAGCAGGAACACGGTCGACGGCGGCGGCTCCTCCAGCGTCTTGAGCAAGGCGTTTGCACCCTCGCTTTGCAACGCATCGAGCGGATAGACAACCACTAGGCGCAGGCCGGCACGGTGCGTGCCGATACCCACGGTATCGATCAGCGCCCGCACCTGTTCCATGCGGATCACCTTGCTGGGCGTCTTCTTCTTGCCGCTCTCGTCGGTCTCGGCGTCGCCCGCGGCCTCCATGGCTTCCGGGCGCACCACGCTGAAATCCGGATGATTGCCCTGGCTGAACCAGTGGCAGGCAGAGCATGTGCCGCAGGGCTGGCCATCGGGCCGCGGTGTTTCGCACAGCAGTCCCTGGGCGAAATGCAGCGCCAGGTCGCGCTTGCCGATGCCTTGCTGGCCGTGAATCAGCAAGGCATGCGGGAGCCGCTCGCGCAGCGCGTTCAGCCGTTGCCAGTCTTCTTTCTGCCAGGGATAAAGCATGCGAATCAGTGAGTTAGGGTTGAAACTTCGAGTGACTACATAAATTGAGAGTGCAATGACGTGCGCCAGCCGCTGCAAGGTCCACCACTATCACAATCTGCGAATAATGATGTCAATTCAAAGTGTTGCCAGAATTGTCTCAAGCTCCACCTGAATTCCGGCAATGGTCCGGGTGGCGTCGATGACCCGGAAGCGCTGCGGGGATTCGGCCGCGCGGCGCAGGTATTCCTGCCGGGTGCGGTCGAAGAAGGCGCGCGACTCGGCCTCGAACTTGTCTGGCTCGCGGGCACCGGCCAGCCGGGCGCTGGCGGTTTCCAGCGGCACGTCGAACAACAGCGTGAGGTCCGGCTGCAAGCCGTCCTGGACCCATGCCTCAAGCACTTCGAGGCGCGCGCGCGGCAAGCCCCGGCCCCCGCCCTGGTAGGCAAAGGTGGCGTCGGTGAAGCGGTCGGATACGACCCAGTCGCCGCGCGCCAGGGCCGGCTCGATGACTTCGGCAATATGTTCGCGGCGAGCGGCGAACATCAGCAAGGCCTCGGTTTCGAGGTGCATCTTGCGGTGCAGCAACAGTTGCCGCAGGTCCTCGCCAAGCGGCGTGCCACCCGGTTCGCGGGTGGTGACAACGGCGACATCGCCGGCCAGGCGGGCGCGCAGGCGCTCCGCCACCCACTCCACGTGGGTGCTCTTGCCGGCACCGTCGATGCCTTCGAATGTGATGAATTTTCCGCGCATGGGGAGACTTATTTGCCGCGCTGGTATTTGTCTACCGCGCGGTTGTGTTCGGGAAGCGAGTTGGAGAAATGGCTGCTGCCGTCGCCGCGCGCCACGAAATACAGCGCATCGGACGGGGCCGGCGCGGTGGCCGCGGCCAGCGAGGCCAACCCGGGCAAGGCGATCGGGGTGGGCGGCAGGCCGTTACGCGTATAGGTATTGTAAGGGGTGTCGGTCTGCAGGTCGCGCTTGCGGATATTGCCGTCGAACCCTTCGCCCAGGCCGTAGATCACGGTTGGGTCGGTCTGCAGCATCATGCCCTTCTTCATCCGGTTGACGAATACGGCGGCGATCAGCGGGCGCTCGGCCGGCTGGCCGGTTTCCTTCTCCACGATGGAAGCCATGATCAACGCTTCATAGGGCGACTTGTATGGCAGGTCGGGCGCCCGGGCGTTCCAGGCATCTGTCAGGCGGCGCTGCATCGCGCGGTAAGCATGGCGGTACAGTTCCAGGTCGCTGCTGTCGCGCGCAAACAGGTAGGTATCGGGGAAGAACATGCCCTCCGGGGCCGGCTCGGGCGCGCCGATCGCCTTCATCAACTCCGCATCCGACAAGCCGCGGCTATCGTGCTTGAGCGCCGGGTGCGCATCCACGGCGGCGCGCATCTTGCGGAATTCCCACCCCTCGATCACGGTCAGCACATAGTGGTTGACCTCGCCCCGGGCGATCTTGCCGATCACCGACAGCGGCGTGGCGCTGCTGTCGAACTCGTAGCCGCCGGCCTTGAGGTCGGCGCTGTGGCCGGTAAGCCGCACCAGCAAGGCAAACAGGCGCGGATCCATGCGCACGCCGCCGCGCTCGATCTGGCGGCCGACGCTGGCCACGCTGGAATTGGGCTTGATCACCACCTCGATCGGCGAGGCCGACAACTGGAGCGGACGATTGGCCCACCAGGCAAAGGCACCGGCGGCGGCAATCGTGAAAACCACGGCGACCAGGGTCAGTCGCAGGAAAATACGTTTCATGTAGGACAGGTAGTGGTGGCGCATCATGCGCCCCGGCAACGCCGGCCGCGCGCTGCATCAATTGCGCAGGGCGCCGGCTGAAATGGCGACAGCCTCATATAATACCGGGAGCCTTGCTCCGCCACGAGCGCGCCCCATATGCCGGAGATCAACCGGACAGCGGCGCCCCGGCCCGGCGGGCTCCGGTTTGCGCCATACACCGTGCCATTTACCGTGCGATTTACCGCGCTTTTTGCTGCCACATTCACTGTCATTCGTCGGCGTTTATAGCTTTGTAGCCTTTGTGCCTTTTGTCGGCGTTTGCGCCTTCCATCCGGCGCTGCCCAGCGCCCTCTTGCTTGCGATACCTGCCATGAATTCCCCTACCCCCGACCTCGCCACCCAGTTCGAAGCCGTGCGCCAGAGCGGAGTCGTCTGCCGGCCCGCGCAGCTGGGCCTGATCCGGGTTGCCGGCGACGACGCCGGCAGTTTCCTGCACACCCAGCTCACCAACGCCGTCGACGATCTCGCCACCGGCACCGCGCGCGTGGCCGGGTATTGCTCGCCCAAGGGCCGGCTGCTCGCCAGTTTCCTGATGTGGCGGGACGAAGAAGGCATTGTGCTGCAACTGTCGGCGGACCTGCAGCCCGCCATCCAGAAGCGCCTGTCGATGTTCGTGCTGCGCGCCAAGGCGCGCCTGTCCGATCTGACGCCTGACCGCGCCGTGCTGGGCGTAGCCGGCGCCGGCGGCGCCGCGGCACTGCAGGCAGCCGGCCTGCCCGCCCCCGCCGAGCCGTGGTCGACGGGGGCAGCAGGTGCCGCTACCGTGATCCGGCTCCCCGATGGCGCCGGCCTGCCGCGCTGGCAGGTGGTGCTTCCGGCCGAACAGGCAACGCAGGTGCAAGCCGCGCTGTCGGCGCAACTGCTGCCGGCGGACGCGGCGGTGTGGGACTGGCTGGAGGTGCAGGCCGGCGTGCCGCGCATCGCGCTTGCCACGCAGGAGCAATTCGTGCCGCAGATGATCAACCTGGAACTGGTCGGCGGCGTGAGTTTTCGCAAGGGCTGCTATCCGGGCCAGGAAATCGTGGCGCGCAGCCAGTACCGGGGTACGCTCAAGCGCCGCATGTGGCTGATCCACGGCGAAGGCGAAGTGCCGGCCGCGGCCACCGAGATCTTCCGCCCCGAGGATCCCGAACAGCCCTGCGGCATGGTGGTCAATGCCGCCGCCGCGCCGCAAGGCGGCTGGGACGGCCTGGCCGAACTCAAGATCGATGCCGCCGGTGGCGCCCTGCACCTGGGTAGCGCCGGCGGCAGCCCGGTGCGCGTGGGCGAACTGCCCTACGCGGTACCCATCGGCGACGCAGCCTGAACCGCCAGCCCCGCGCAGGAGACTGTCATGAGCGACCACCTTTACGTCTATTTCCGGGTGCCGGAAGCCCTGGCCGATGCCGCGCTGCCGCATTGGCATCGCTGGATGGAGACCGTTGCCGAAGCCGGCGGAATTGGTGGTACGCTCTTACGCAGGCCCGAAACGCGCGACGGCATGCAGACCTGGATGGAGGCCTATGCCGACGTGCCGCCTGCCTTCGATCTGCTCCTTGATGGACTTTGGCGGCAGAGCGGGCTGCAGGATTTCATCAGCGGCGAAAGGCAGGTCGAGCGCTTTGTCGACCTGGACCAGCTCTGATGGCGGCAGCGGCAGGATCACCGCCCGGTGGTGCCGCGAAAGATGAAACCGTAGTCGTAGTGATTGCAGTCGATGCGGCAATCGCAGTGAACGCAGGAAAGGAAGCGCTATGTGCCTGATTCTGGTGGCCTGGCAATCGCACCCGGACTATGCCCTGGTGGTGGCCGGCAACCGCGACGAATTCTACGCACGCCCGGCCGCGCCCGTGCATTGGTGGGAAGATGCGCCCAATGTGCTGGCCGGCCGCGACCTGGCGGAAGTGATCGGCGAGCCGGGCACCTGGATGGGCCTGGCCGGCGACGGCCGCTTTGCCGCCCTGACCAACTACCGCGCACCGTCCGAGAAACGCACCGATGCCCGGTCGCGCGGCGAACTGGTGGCCGGCTTCCTGCGTGGCGACGGCGACCCCCAGTCCTACCTGGCCGGACTGCAACCTCGCGCCGGCGTCTATAACGGCTTCAACCTCCTGGCGTGCGACCTGCGCGAACTCTGGTGGTACAGCAACCGCGGCGCGGCGCCGCATCCGCAGCGCCTCAGGCCCGGGCTCTATGGCCTGTCCAATGCCTTGCTGGATACGCCCTGGCCCAAGGTGCGCAGCCGCGTCGGCGCGCTCGCCGAAGCGGTGGCAGCCGACACCGGCCAGCCGGGGGCCAGCGCGGAACCCTATTTCGATCTGCTGGCCAATGATCGCCAGGCACTGGATTTCGAGCTGCCCAGCACCGGCGTGACGCCTGAGTGGGAGAAGCTGCTGTCTTCGGCCTTCATCCGCTCGCCTAGCTATGGGACCCGCGCCAGCACGGTACTGCGCGTGCGCCACGATGGCCGCTTCGAACTCAGCGAGCGCAGCTTCGATACCAACGGCCGTACCGGCGAGGTGTCATATCGCGGCCACCTGCGGGTTGCCCGCGACGCCGACTCGGTGCAGGCGCCCCGTTAGGGCACCCCGTCAAGGCGACTCAGCGCAACACTCAGTATTGACGGGCCACCAGCCCTAGCGGACGCAGCGCCGCATTCAACGCGCGGATGGCGCCGGGGTCGTTGCGCACGGCGAGCAGCCAGGCGTCCTCGAAATGCCCGATCTCCAGCAACTGCATGCCGTGCGGCGCAAGCTCACGATTGACGTGCGCCAGGTAGAGGGCCGCCGGCTCCATATCGAAATCGTTGTCGTCGCCGCCCAGCGGAATCCCGTCCTCGTCGTAGAGATCATCGACATCGATGGCCGACACCCCTGCCGCGCGCAGCGTTGCAAGCCGCGCCACGGCTTGCGCGCCCAGCGTGCTGAACTCCCGCCAGTCGACTTGCACCAGGCAATGTTCCGCCAGCCAGGGTTTTAGCCAGGCCGACAGCAAATCTTCGCCGGCAGGCGGATCTCCGGCGGGCGCAGCGGCCAGATCGAGGGCAGGCGTGGCATCGGCAAGAGACTGCAGCAGGCGGGAACGGATTTCGGACATAAGCGGGATAAAGACAACCGGATAACGGCAAAAACAAAGACCGCGATGGTACCGCGCATACGGCGGGATGCAAGTCCTGCCGGGCTTCAGGCCGCTGCCGCCAGCCTGGCCGGCAGCGCGGAACGAACCGCTTCGCTCACGATCGCCGCCAGCCGGGCGGCGGGCGCCTCCAGCTCGGCGTCCTTGCGGTACAACGCCAGCGCCAGCGAGGGCAGTTCGGGCAGTCCGCCTTCCCCCCGCTCCCAGGCCCTGACCGACGGCGGCAAGCCCATGCCGGTGCGGACAGTCAGGCCCAGACCGGCCGCCGCTCCGGCCCACAAGCCACCCAGGCTTGCGCTGCTGAATGCCACCCGCCAGGCAATACCGGCACGATCAAGCGCGGCGGTGCCGGCCGAACGAAAGCGGCACGGTGCCTCGAACGCCACCAGCGGCAGCGGCTCGCTGCCCTGCCACGGCGCGCGCGCGGCGGCGGGGACGATCCAGCGCATCGGCAACACCGCGACCTGCTCCACATGCGGCATCCGCACCCCATCGTCCCAGGCCAGCGCCAGGTCCAGGCGTCCGCCCGCGACGCTATCCAGCAACTCGGCATTGCGGGCCACGCGCGCCTCGATCCGGACCTTGGGATGCGCGCGGGCGAACCGGCCCAGCACCTCGGGCAGCAGCACCTCGCCGAAGTCCTGCTGCAGGCCAAACCGCACCCAGCCCTCCAGCGCTACGCCATGTACGGCGGAGGCGGCCTCGTCGTTGAGATCCAGCAGCCTGCGCGCATAGGCCAGCATGGTCTCGCCAGCCTCGGTCAGCGCCAGGCCGCGTCCCGCCTTGCGGAAGATCGCCGTGCCGGCCTGCTCCTCCAGCTTCTTCAACTGTGCGCTGACCGCCGAGGTGGAGCGGCCGAGACGGTCGGCGGCACGGGCATAGCTGCCTAGTTCCATGCCCACCACGAAGCTGCGCAGCACATCCAGGTCGAAGTTCACCGTAGCCATCGCAAATCATCCTGTTATTTGGGATATTTAGTGAAAAATTATCTGATATTCAGGATCATTCTCGACTGACAGAATCGGAGCGTCAAGGCCACCCGTGCCGCTTACAAGGATGATGCCGTGTCCCGCGCCCGCTCCCCGCTTTCGTTCCCCGTTGTTTCCGGCCCTGCCGGCGCAGCGCTCGCCCCACGCCACGGCCCCGGCCATCGCTGGAAAGTCCTGGCCATCGGCGTGGCTGCCAATGCGAGCTTCGCCGCGGCGTTCTCGGGCATTCCCACCACGGCGGTGCTGATGCGCGCCGGCTACCGGCTCGACAACGCCGCGCTGGGTTTCTGCATTGGCATGATGGGGCTCGGTATCGCGGCAAGTGAAGTGCCGTGGGGCTTGCTGACCGACCGCTGGGGCGACCGCCGGGTGCTGTTGACCGGGCTGCTCGCCACCACGCTGTGGCTGGTGCTGATGGCCGCGTTCATTGCGCCACTGCCGGGGCACGTTCCAGGCCATGCCCTGCTGGCGCTCGGCTTGCTGGTGCTAGGCCTGCTGGGCGGCAGCGTCAACGGCTCCAGCGGCCGCGCCGTGATGGCGTGGTTCCGCGAAGGCGAACGGGGCCTGGCCATGAGCATCCGCCAGACCGCGGTGCCGGCCGGCGGCGGGATCGGGGCGCTGGCCTTGCCGATGCTGGCACAGACGTCTGGCTTTGTAGCGGTGTACGGGACACTGGCCGCGTTCTGCGGGATCACCGTGATCTTTGCCTGGCGCTGGATGCATGAACCGCCGGCCGCCGGAGAACGAGCCGCCTTGCCGGCCAGCGGCATGCCGCCGCCACGGCAAGCCGGGCCCGGATTGTTGCACAACGCGCTGGTCTGGCGGCTGGTGAGCGGCATGGGCCTGATGTGCGTGCCGCAGGTGGCCGTGCTGAGCTTCGCCACGGTCTTCCTGCACGATTTCAGCCAGATCGGCATTGCCGCCGCGGGCTTGTCCGTGGCCGCGGTCCAGGCGGGCGCTGCCGTGATGCGGGTATGGAGCGGCCGCTGGACCGACCGCCACGGCAACCGGCGCGCTTACATGCGCGCCTGCAGCAGGTTGACGTTGCTGGTCTTCGGGGCAGTCGGCGGGCTGGCCTGGCTCTGCACTGCCGCTCCGGTCTGGCACGCCGTGCTCACGCCCATGCTGGTGGCCTGCCTCGTGCTGGGCGGCATTTGCACCTCCGCCTGGCATGGCGTCGCCTTTACCGAGCTGGCCACGATCGCGGGTGCGAGCCGTGCCGGCACGGCACTCGGCCTGGGCAACACCTTCGCTTTTTCCGGCTTCTTCCTGGTGCCGCTGGCGATCCCGGCCATGGCCGCCGGGCTTGGCTGGCCCTCGGTGTGGCTGGCGGCCGGCGTTTGCGCGCTGTTGGCGCGGCCGCTATTCCCCCGGCCGGCCGGAGTTGGCGACGCTTAACCCAGCCGCTTGCGCATTTCTACGTGAGGGATGCCGGCTTCCTCGAATTCCTCGCCAACTTGCTCGAAGCCCACGCGCGCATAGAACGGCGCCGCGTAGCTTTGGGCATTGAGCACCAGTTCGGGATAGCCAAGCTCGGCGGCCTTGGCCATCAATGCGTCCAGCACCATGGCGCCGACACCGCTGCCGCGCGCTGCCTTGAGCACCGCCATGCGGCCGATATGGCCATCCGGCAGCAGGCGGCCCGTGGCCAGCGCGCTGCCGTCCTCGGCCAGCGCCAGCGCATGCCAGCTCGGCTCATCCCATTCGTCCCATTCCAGTTCCACCGGCACGCCCTGCTCTTCGACGAAAACGGCGTAGCGGATGGAGCGCGCGATTTCGCGGACTTCGGACCAGGGGGCGAGGCGGATGGTGATGGTCATGATGGCTCGGATGCGGAAAAGATAAGGATACGGGCGGGCCGCCATGATACTCCGCCCGCGGCGCGCCACCGTTTGCCGCACCGCAGCAAGGCTGACGCGTAGGGGTAACTCCCGATCTGCATTCCTTCCCGCAAATTTGTATGATGACCATATTACCCAATCACCTGAGCGTCCCGTGTTCCAGAAAGTCCCGGCCCGAGCCCTGACAGACACCGTTGCTGAACAACTGCTGGAGAAGATCGAAGGCGGCGCCTTTGCGCGCGGCGCGAAGCTCCCCACCGAGGCGGTGCTCTCCGACGAATTCGGCGTGAGCCGCACAGTCATCCGCGAAGCCATCGCCCGGCTGCGTCACGAAGGCGTGGTGGAGTCGCGCCAGGGCAGCGGCGTCTTCGTCACCGAGCAGGCTGGCATCCGGCCGCTGCGGATCGATTACACCGATGTGGCCACGCTCGAATCCGTGCTGCACATCGTCGAACTGCGCCGCGCCATCGAGGCTGAGGTAGCGGCACAGGCGGCGCGCGACCGCACGGACGCCAGCATGGTGGCCATCGATGCCGCACTGGCCCGCATCGACGCCGAGGAAGCCGCCGGCGGCGACGGCGTGGCCGCCGACGTGGCCTTTCACCGGACCATCGCCGAGGCTACCGGCAACCCTTTCTTCCTCAAGACGCTGGCTTTCCTGAGCCAATACCTGGAAACCGCAACCCGCGTAACCCGTACCAACGAGGCGCGCCGCTCGGACTTCTCGCGCCAGGTGCGCGAGGAACACCAGGCCATTGTTGCCGCCATCCGTGCCGGCGACGCGCTGGCCGCGCGCAACGCGGCGCAGACCCATATGTACAACGCGGCGCGGCGCCTGTCCCTGGGTGGACAGCCCGGCACCGCAGCCGACCTTGCCGAAGCGCCCGCGCGCGGCCCGTCCCACTGATCACCGCCCTCCCGGCAGGAGTCTTCATGAGCAAATCAATTGGCGTCATCGGCCTCGGCGCGATGGGCAACGGCGTAGCGCACAGCCTGCTGCGCGCCGGATTCAAGGTACACGCGTGCGACCTGCGGCCCGAAGTGCTGCAGCGCTTTGCCGACGCCGGCGGCATCCCTTGCGCCAGCCCGGCCGAACTGGGCGGGCAATGCGATGTGGTGGTGACGCTGGTGGTCAATGCCGCGCAAACCGAGGCCGTGCTGTTTGGCGAACGAGGCGCGGCAAGCAGCCTGCGCCCCGGCACGCTGGTGATCGCCAGCGCCACCGTGCCGCCGAGCTTTGCGCAGGCGCTGGGCAAGCGGCTGGGCGAGCGCGGCATTCTGCTGCTGGACGCGCCGGTCTCCGGCGGTGCCGCCCGCGCCGCCAGCGGCGAAATGACCATGATGACTTCCGGGCCGGCCGAAGCCTACGCGCTCGCCGAGGACGTGCTGGCCGCGATGGCCGGCAAGGTCTACCGCCTGGGCGACGCGCATGGCGCGGGCTCCAAGGTCAAGATCATCAACCAGCTGCTGGCCGGCGTGCATATCGCCGCGGCGGCCGAAGCGATGGCGTTGGGCCTGCGCGAGGGCGTGGATGCCGAGGCCCTGTATGAGGTCATCACCAACAGCGCGGGCAACTCCTGGATGTTCGAGAACCGCGTGCCCCACATCCTGGCGGGCGACTACACGCCGCTGTCGGCGGTAGACATCTTTGTCAAGGATCTCGGCCTGGTGCTCGATACCGCGCGCGCCAGCAAATTCCCGCTGCCCCTGTCGGCCGCGGCGCACCAGATGTTCATGATGGCGTCCAGCGCCGGGCACGGCGGCGAAGACGATTCCGCCGTGATCAAGGTGTTCCCCGGCATCGACCTGCCGGGAAAGAAGGCCGACTGAGGACGCCAGCATGACCGCACAGAACGAATCCCCGCGCGCCCTGCTCGGCTGTATCGCCGACGATTTCACCGGCGCCACCGACCTGGCCAATACGCTGGTGCGCAACGGCATGCGCACGGTGCAGACCATCGGCGTACCAGCCGGCGGTAAAGCGCTGCCCGGCGTGGAGCATGCCGATGCGCTGGTGGTAGCGCTGAAGTCGCGCACCATCCCGGCGGACGACGCGATCGCGCAGTCGCTGGATGCATTGCGCTGGCTGCAGGCACAGGGCTGCCGCCAGTTCTTCTTCAAGTACTGCTCCACCTTCGACTCCACGGCCGCAGGCAATATCGGCCCGGTGGCCGAGGCGCTGCTGGCGGCGCTGGGCAGCGACTTCACCATTGCCTGCCCGGCGTTTCCCGAGAACGGCCGCACCATTTTCCGTGGCCACCTGTTCGTAGGCGATGTACTGCTCAGCGAATCGGGCATGGAGCACCACCCGCTCACGCCGATGCATGACGCCAACCTGGTGCGCGTGCTGCAGCGGCAAAGCCAGGATAAGGTTGGCCTGCTGCGCTACGACGCGGTGGCGCGCGGCAGCGCGGCCGTCCGGCAAGCCATTGCAGCGTTGCGCGGCGACGGCGTGCGCCTTGCCATCGCCGACGCCGTCAGCGATACCGACCTGCATACGCTTGGCGAAGCCTGCGCCGAACTGCCGCTGCTCACCGGTGGCTCCGGGCTGGCGCTCGGCCTGCCTGCCAATTTCCGCCGCGCGGGCCTGCTGCCGGCGCGCGCGGACGCCGATCGCGTCGCCCCGGTTGCCGGCCCTGCCGTGGTGCTGGCCGGCAGTGCGTCCAGGGCAACCAATGCCCAGGTGGCCCGGTGGCTGGAGCAACAGCGCCCGGCCCTGCGCATCGACCCGCTCGCGCTGGCCAAGGGCGCGCCGCTGGTGGAGCAGGCACTCGGCCTGATTGCCTCGCATGCGGAGCCGGTGCTGGTCTACGCAACCACCACGCCTGAAGCGGTCAAGGCCGCGCAGGCCGCGCTCGGTGTGGAACGTGCCGGCCATCTGGTAGAGCAGGCGCTGGCCGCCATCGCCGCCGCGCTGAAGGCCCGCGGCACGCGCCGCTTTGTGGTGGCCGGCGGCGAAACCTCCGGCGCGGTGGTGCAGGCGCTGGGCGTGCAAGCGCTGCGCATCGGCACGCAGATCGCGCCGGGCGTGCCCGCCACTGTCACGCTGGAGGCCCAACCGCTGGCGCTGGCCCTCAAATCCGGCAATTTCGGCGGCGTCGACTTCTTCGACGAAGCGCTGCGCCAGCTCGGAGGTGAAGCATGAGCACCGAAGCCAGCCTGCGCGAAGAGATCTGCCGCATCGGCGCCAGTCTCTACCAGCGTGGCTACACCGTCGGCAGCGCCGGCAATATCAGCGCGCGCATGGACGACGGCTGGCTGATCACGCCGACCGACGCCTGCCTCGGCATGCTGGACCCCGCCGCCATTGCCAAGGTGGACAGCGGCGGCAACTGGGTGGCCGGCGACAAACCGTCCAAGACGCTCACCCTGCACCGCGCCATCTACGACAACAACCCGCAGGCGCACGGCGTGGTGCACACGCACTCCACCCACCTGGTGGCGCTGAGCCTGGCGGGCGCCTGGCAGCCGGACGATGTGCTGCCGCCAATCACGCCCTACTACGTGATGAAGGTGGGGCATATCCCGCTGATTCCCTACCACCGGCCGGGTGACCCGGCGGTGGCGGCGCGCGTTGCCCGGCTTGCCCCTGAAGTGCGCGGCGTGCTGCTCGCGCGCCTTGGCCCGGTGATGTGGGAGACCACCGTCTCGCGCGCGGCGTTCGCGCTCGAGGAACTCGAAGAAACCGCCAGGCTCTGGCTGATGTTGAAGGATAAGCCCGACCCGCTCGACGAGCACGCCCTGGCCGAACTGCGCAATACCTTCAAGGCGCGCTGGTAGGCAGAGCACAACCACAAACATAAGCAAAACAGAACGGCCCGGCCGCACGCCCCGATTTCCCCTCGGGCCGCGGCAAGGGCAGCGTTCGCCCTCGGCTTGCCGATCCGGACCGGATCCAGGCCGGCATCAAGCCGAAACAACGGAGACAACCATGAATACTTCCACCCAGGCCGCGCTGACCGGCGCCGGCCAAGACATCGACCGGGGCATCGACCGGGACATCGAAAAGCGCGCCTACAGCAAGGTGTTCTGGCGCATCATGCCCTTCCTGATGCTGTGCTACGTGATCGCTTACCTGGACCGCGTCAACGTGGGCTTCGCCAAGTTGCAGATGGCGCAGGACCTGGCCTTCTCCGAGACCGTGTTCGGCCTCGGCGCCGGACTGTTTTTCATCGGCTACTTCCTGTTCGAGGTGCCCAGCAACCTGCTGATGCACAAACTGGGCGCGCGCATCTGGATTGCGCGGATCATGATCACGTGGGGCATCATCTCGGCGCTGTTCGTGTTCGTGAAAACGCCGGCCACCTTCTACATCATGCGCTTCCTGCTCGGCCTGGCCGAAGCGGGGTTCTATCCCGGCGTGATCCTCTACCTGACCTACTGGTACCCCGCCAACCGGCGCGCCAAGATGATCGCGCTGTTCATGTCGGGCATCCCGGTGGCCGGCATGTTCGGCAATCCCTTGTCGGGCTTCATCATGGACGCCTTCCATGACTACGGCGGCATGCGCGGCTGGCAATGGATGTTCCTGCTCGAAGCCTTGCCCGCGCTGCTGATCGGCGTGATCACGGTGTTCGTGCTCAAGAACGGCATCGACCAGGCGCCCTGGCTGGACGCCGACGAGAAGCGCGTGCTCAAGCGCAATATCGAGGAAGACTCGCGCCAGGCCAATGCCTCGGGCACCGGCCACTCGCTGCGCGCGGTGTTCTCGGATCGCCGCGTGTGGTGGATGTGCCTGATCTACTTCTGCTTCGTCACCGGACAATACGCGCTGACCTTCTGGATGCCCACCCTGGTCAAGACCAGCGGCGTGAAGGGCAACCTCAATATCGGCCTGCTCAGCGCCATTCCCTTTGTCTGCGCCATCGTGGTGATGAACTTCCTGGGCCACAGCGCCGACGCCCGCCGCGAGCGCCGCTGGCACCTGATCGTGCCGGCGCTGATGGGCGCGGTGGGCTTTGCCATTGCCGCCTCGTTTACCCACAATACGGTGGTGGCCATCGCCGCGCTGTCCCTGGCCGCCGCCGGCGTGCTGACCTGTGCCCCGCTGTTCTGGTCGCTGCCCACCGCCTTCCTGTCGGGCCTGGCCGCCGCCTCCGGCATTGCCGTGGTCAATTCGGTGGGCAACCTGGCGGGCTTTGTGGCACCGTACATGGTGGGCTACCTGACCGACCTCACCCATAGCACGCAGTCGAGCATGTATGTGCTGTCGGCCATGCTGGTGCTTGGCGCCGGGCTGGTCTGGCTCACGCCGGGCAAGCTGGTCAACCGCTAAGCCAAGACACAAGAACCACCCTTTCTCCTGGAGCACCGCATGCCGCGCTTTGCCGCCAACCTGTCGATGATGTACACCGAGCACGCCTTCCTGGACCGCTTCGCCGCCGCGGCGGCGGACGGTTTCAAGGCCGTGGAGTACCTCTTCCCCTATGAACATCCCGCTGCCGAGATCCGGGCTCGCCTCGATGCCAACGGGCTGACCCAGGCCCTGTTCAACGCGCCGCCGGGCGACTGGAACGCCGGCGAGCGCGGCATGGCGGCCCTGCCGGGACGCGAGGCCGGTTTTCGCGATGCCTTCGCCCGCGCGCTGGAATACGCGGCCGTGATCGGCAACGACAAGGTCCACGTGATGGCCGGCCTGGTGCCCGCCGGCGCCGATCGCGCGCGCCATCGTGCCTGCTACCTGGAGAACCTGGCGCACGCCGCCCGTGCCGCCGCCGCGCAAGGCATCACCGTGCTGATCGAGCCCATCAACGCCCGCGATATGCCCGGCTATTTCCTCAACCGCCAGGACGACGGCCAGGCCATCTGCAAGGAAGTCGGGGCGGCCAACCTGAAGGTGCAGTTCGACTGCTACCACTGCCAGATCGTGGAAGGCGACCTCACCGTCAAGCTCAAGCGTGACTTTGCCGGCATCGGGCATATCCAGATCGCCGGCGTGCCCGAGCGGCACGAGCCGGATCTGGGCGAACTGAACTATCCGTACCTGTTCGATGTGATCGACGGGCTTGGCTATGACGGCTGGATCGGCTGCGAATACCGGCCGCGCGCCGGCACCTCGGCGGGGCTGGGCTGGCTCAAGCCTTACCTGAAGGGCTAAGCGCCCGCTTGCGGCACGAACCAATCAACTGCAAGACAACTGGAAGATCAAGATGCATGTACTGATCACGGGCGGCGCCGGCTTTCTCGGCCTGCAACTGGCCCGCCTGCTGCTCAAGCGCGGCACCCTGGACATCGACGGCAAGCCGGCCGCCATCGAAGGCCTGACCCTGCTCGACGTGGTGGCCCCGCCCCCGCTGGACGACGCACGCGTGCGCGTGGTCACGGGCGACCTGTCCGACCCCGCGGTGCTGGCACAGGCCGTCGATGCCCGTACCGGCGCGGTGTTCCACCTGGCGGCCGTCGTCAGCGGCCAGGCGGAAGCGGATTTTGAGCTGGGCATGCGCGTCAATCTCGACGCCGCCCGTGCGCTGCTGGAAACCTGCCGCGCGCAGGGCCATCGGCCGCGCGTGGTGTTCACCAGTTCGGTCGCCGTGTATGGCGGCACCCTGCCCGCCGTGGTGCAGGACGATACCGCGCTCAACCCGCAATCCTCATACGGCGCGCAAAAGGCGATTGGCGAGCTGCTGCTGTCGGATTACAGCCGGCGCGGCTTTGTCGACGGGCGCGTGCTGCGGCTGCCGACCATCAGCGTACGGCCGGGCAAGCCCAATGCCGCGGCATCGTCGTTCGCCAGCGGGATCATTCGCGAGCCGCTGGCTGGAGAGGCGGCCAATTGCCCGGTGGCGCCGGACACGCCGCTGTGGCTGCTGTCGCCGCGCGGGGCCATCGCTGCGCTGGTGCGCGGCATGGAAATCGATGGCCTTGATTTCGGCGAGCGCCGGACCGTGAACCTGCCGGGGCTGTCGGTAACGCCCAGGGAGATGGTGGCGGCGTTGCGGCGCGTGGCCGGCGATGCCGTGGCGGATCGGGTGAGCTGGGAGCGCGAGGCGCGCATCGAGAATATCGTCGGCACCTGGCCCGCCGCGTGGAACACGGCGCGGGCGCTGGCGCTGGGGTTCCAGGGGGACGCGGATTTCGATGCGGTGATCCGGGCCTACATGGAGGATGCCGGTATCGCGGCGCGCTGAGTTTCCAGGCGCCTTTTCGAGCGGCGCTGGCGTGCACGCAGGCCAGCGCCGCCGCTTAAGCAACCACCGCGCAGCCGGGAGCCAGCCGGCTCAGGCGTCCGGCTTCACGGCCT
Source organism: Cupriavidus sp. 01L45 (assembly GCF_056399885.1). Lineage (NCBI taxonomy): Bacteria > Pseudomonadati > Pseudomonadota > Betaproteobacteria > Burkholderiales > Burkholderiaceae > Cupriavidus > Cupriavidus sp. 01L45. The sequence continues at coordinate 122,014 of NZ_JBFTSG010000005.1, forward strand.
CATAAGCCGTGATCGTTTCCCGTACCGGCCCGGGAACCGGCGCCGATTTCTTCGTGGCCGGGTCCGCGCACACATAGACGATCTCGCCGGTAATCAGGTGCTCGTCGCCACGATACATCTCCACGCGGAACAACATGCTGGAGCGGCCCAGACGTGCGATACGCCCCCGGATTTCCAGCATGTCGTCGAAGCGCGCGGACGCGTGATACTCCAGCGTGGACTTCACCACGAAAATATCAACGCCATGCGCGTGCAGCACGTCCTCCGGATACCGGATCCCCAGCGCACGCCAGTACTCCGTCACGCAGATATCGCAGTAGGTCAGGTAGTGCGCGTTGAAGACGATCGACTGCGGATCGACCTCAGCCCAGCGCACGCGCAGCGGCATGCTGTGACGGAAATCTTCCTTTGCCATGACGGCGTTCCCCTTGATTGCCGGCCGAAAACCGGCCCGATATGAAAACGGCGCCAGCCCCTGACAGGGCGGCGCCGGCTCAAGGCAGGCTATGCCCTGCTTATTGCGGCTTGTTCAGCCCCAGCTTGTCGATAATGGCCTTTTCCTTCTTGACCGTATCCGCCGCAAACTTGGCATATTGCTCGCTGCTCATGTAGTAAGGCTCCATGTCGAACTTGGCCAGCGCATCGCGGTAGTTCTGCATTTCCATGGCCTTCTTGAAGCCGTCATGCAGCTTCTTGACGATCTTCGGATCGGTGCCCTTGGGCGCCACCACGCCGAACGGCGAGGTCTGCACGATGCCCAGGCCCAGTTCCTTGAGCGTCGGCACATTGGGGAAGCGCGCCGAGCGCTTCTCGCCCCAGGTCGACAGCAGGCGCAGCTTGCCCGATTCCACGTACGGCGCCCAGGCCGGGGTATCGGCCACCGACATCACGTGACCGCCCAGCAGGGCCTGCATGGATTCCGAGTTGCCCTTGTACGGGATATGCGAGAACTGCACGTTCTGCTTCATGGCCAGCTCTTCCATGGTCAGGTGCAGCGTGGTCATCGAACCCGGCGAGCCGTAGGTCAGCTTGCCCGGGTTGGCCTTCGCATAGGCAATGTATTCCTGCATGGTCTTGATTGGCGAATCCGCCGGGACCACCAGGCCGAACGAGTAGCCGGCCAGGTTGATCACGTAGGACAGGTCCTTGACCGGGTCCCAGTTGATCTTGGTGGTGTACGGCAGGCGGTAGACCGGCATCGCTACCTGCGCCAGCGTGTAGCCGTCAGGCTGGGTCGACTGCATCAGCTGGGCGGGCAGCACGCCGCCCGCTCCCGGCTTGTTCTCGATGATCACCGGCTGGCCGAAGATCTTGGAAGCGTTTTCCGCCAGCACGCGGAACGGCAGGTCGGTGGAGCCCCCGGCGGTATAGCCGATGATCAGGCGGATCGGCCGTTGCGGGAAATTGTCCGCCTGCGCCAGGGCCGGCGCGCTGGCCAGGCCGAGGGTTGCCGCGGTAGCGGCGAGCGCGCCCGCATGGGCGAGGAATTGGCGGCGATGCATGAGTCTCTGTCTCCTGTTGCTATTGCAATTGCTACTACAAGTACAAGTAATGCACTACTGGTAAAGCCATCAAAACCGGGGGTTCTGCGACCGCTTCGATCCGGCTGCCGGCGGTGTCCGGCGAGCCGCGCTCATCCGCCATCGAAGACGATGCGCAAGGCGGCGACCGCGTCGCCATGGGCGCCGGCCACCGCCGGGACGAAGCGCCCCAGCTTGAAGAAATCGTGGATCATGCCCGGGTAGTCGGCCAGATGCGCCGGCACGCCCGCGGCGCGCAGCTTGGCCGCGTAGGCCACGCCTTCGTCGTGCAGCGGATCGTAGCCGGCCACGGCGATCCAGGCGGGACAGCAGCCGTGCACATTGGCGCCCTGGCCGCCGCCATCGAGCGGGGCGAAGCGCCAGTCGTCGCGGCTGGCTTCGCTGTCCAGGTATTGCGCGAAAAACCACTGGATCATCGGCGCCGTCAGCAGGTAGCCCTCGGCCAGCGCGCGGTGCGACGGCATGTCCTGGCGGGCGCACGTGCCGGGGTAGATCAGCATCTGCAGCACCGGCGCCAGGCCGAGATCGCGCGCGTGCACCGCGCAGGCGCTGGCCAGCGTGCCCCCCGCGCTGTCGCCGCCCAGGGCGATGCGGCTGGCGTCGGCACCCAGGCGCGCGGCCTCGTCGAACACCCACTGCATCACGTCGAAGGCATCGTTCGCCGCGTGGGGGAATTTCCACTGCGGGCCCAGGCGGTAGTCCACCGACAGCACCATGCAATCCGCCTGCGCGCACAGCAACCGGCACAGCGGATCATGCGAATTGACGCTGCCCACCGTGAAGCCGCCGCCGTGGAAATACAGCAACAGCGGCAGCGGCTCGGTCCAGTTGGCCTCGCGTGGCGCGTACAGGCGCACCGGGATATCGTAGCCATCGCGCGCGGCCACGCTCAGGTTTTCCACGCTGTGCACGGGCTGCGGCGCGATATCCATGATGGGCGCGCTCTTCTCGTAAGCGATCTTGGCGTCGGCCGGATCCAGTTCGTGGATGGATGGGCGCTTGACCCGTCCGATCAACTCCAGCAGTGCCGCCACCTGCGGGTCGAGCGGGGCCGTGGGCATGCCGGACATGGCAGGCGCGGGCTGGGCGGACACGGAGGCAGACGGAACAGCGGACATGAAAGACGGTCAGTGTAGTGGCAACGAACCTTCGGCAAACCGAAGCGCCGGCCGCTCTGGCATGCCGGATGTTCGAATTGTGAACGATCGTTCGATTTTAGTATGATTCCGTATGTTTCGGCAGCAAAGCCTATGAAATTTAGCCGGGGCTGGCCAGATCGGCAGGTTTTGCGCGATCATCGGCCATCGTCAGAAGAAAATAAAACCCCTCACCGACGGAGACAGCATAGATGGCCTTCATTTATTACCTCACCCATATCCACCTGGATTTCGGCACGATCGGCCAGCTCAAGGCGGAGTGCGAGCGCATCGGCATCCGCCGCCCCCTGATCGTGACGGATAAAGGCGTGGTCGCCGCCGGAGTAGCCCAGCAGGCCATCGACGCCCTGGGCGGCCTGCCGCACGGGATCTTCGACGAAACCCCCTCCAACCCGACCGAGGCGATGGTCAAGAAGGCCGCCGCGCAATACCGGGAAGGCGGCTGCGACGGACTGGTGGCGGTGGGCGGAGGCTCCTCCATCGACCTGGCCAAGGGCATTGCGATCCTCGCCACCCATCCCGGCGAGCTGACCACCTACGCCACCATCGAAGGCGGCAGCGCCAGGATCACCGAGCGCGCCGCACCGCTGATCGCCGTGCCGACCACCGCGGGCACCGGCAGCGAAGTCGCGCGCGGCGCCATCATCATCCTGGAAGACGGCCGCAAGCTCGGCTTCCACTCCTGGCACCTGCTGCCCAAGTCCGCCATCTGTGATCCGGGCCTCACGCTGGGCCTGCCGGCCAGCCTGACCGCCGCCACCGGCATGGATGCGATCGCGCACTGCGTGGAGACCTTCCTGGCACCCGCCTTCAACCCCCCCGCTGACGGCATCGCGCTGGACGGCCTGGAACGCGGCTGGAAGCACATCGAACGCGCCACGCGTGACGGCCAGGACCGCGAGGCACGGCTGAACATGATGAGCGCGTCCATGCAGGGCGCCATGGCCTTCCAGAAGGGCCTGGGCTGCGTGCACTCGCTGTCGCACCCGCTGGGCGGCCTCAAGGTGGACGGCAAGACCGGCCTGCACCATGGCACCCTGAACGCGGTGGTGATGCCGGCCGTGCTGCGCTTCAACGCCGACGCGCCCAGCGTGGTGCGCGACAACCGCTACGCCCGCCTGCGCCACGCCATGGGCTTGCCCGCGGATGCCGACCTGGCCCAGGCCGTGCATGACATGACGGCGCGCCTCGGGCTGCCCACCGGCCTGCGCCAGATGGGCGTCACCGAGGACATGTTCGACAAGGTGATCGCCGGTGCGCTGGTGGACCATTGCCACAAGACCAACCCGAAAGAGGCCAGCGCCGCGGATTATCGGCGTATGCTGGCGGAATCCATGTAAGTGCCGCGGCGGGCCGGCAGCACAGGTGCGCGGAACAGCCGGGGCGGTCCAGCTTTATCCAACCAGCACGGAGAAGAGGTCATGACAGGGGAACACCTGCAGGTCTTGCACGGAGACATCACCCGCATGGAAGTCGACGCCATCGTCAATGCCGCCAATAGCGGCTTGCTCGGTGGCGGCGGCGTCGATGGCGCCATCCACGGCGCCGGCGGCCCCGCCATCATGGCCGCCTGCCGCGGCATCCGCGAAACCAAGGGCGGCTGCCCCACCGGCCAGGCGGTGATGACCACCGGCGGCCTGCTGCCCGCGCCTTACGTCATCCATGCGGTCGGTCCCGTCTGGCAAGGGGGCGGCCACGACGAAGACGCCCTGCTCGCCAGCGCCTATCAGGCGAGCATCGCGCTGGCCGCGCAGCACAAGCTACGGACCATCGCCTTTCCCAACATCAGCACCGGCATCTACGGATTCCCGCGCGAGCGGGCCGTGGATATTGCCATCGAGGCAGTGCGCAAGGCGCTGGCGGCGGCCCCCAGCATCGAGCAGGTCAGTTTTGTGTGCTTCGACGATGAGAATTACCGGCTGTACCGGCATCGGTTGAGTTGATCGCGTTGCGTTGATCGCGTTGAGCTTCGGGCCACGCCGGCGGTGCTTGCCGCAACGTGGCCGAAGCGATTTCAGGCAACCGGGCATCGGGCGCTGGCGATTCCCGGTTGGTTGCATGGCCAGCAGGTGAACCTGCGGTTTGCCAGAGACAATTTCGGGCACGAGTCCATTGCCCACCACCAGCGCCCACCTGCATGCGGAAGATGATGCCCGGCGCGTGGCCGCGCAGATGCGGCACCGGATTGGCTGGACCAGCAAGCCGCAAGCAATATCCGCGCGCTCGTAAGGGTTCAGCGTGGGCTCCGCTTGCACATACCTCGTCCCGGAGATTGCGACATGGCCATCCAGCTCAACCACACCATCGTCTTTTCTCATGACAAGAAGGTGTCCGCCGACTTCCTCTGCGAGATCCTCGGACGTCCCGCTGCCGTGCCGTTCGGGCCGTTTCTTGCCGTACGGCTGGACAACGAAGTCACCCTGGACTTCATGGACGCGCAAGGCGATGTTGCCCTGCAGCACTATGCCTTTCTGATCAGCGACGTCGAATTCGGGCAAAGCCTCGCCCGAATCCGCGCGCGCAACCTGATGTACTGGTCGGACCCATACCGCCGCCGCCCCGGCGAGGTCAGCACGGACGATGGCTGCCGCAGAATCTATTTCGAAGATCCGAGCAAGCATCTCCTGGAAATCTTCACGAAGGGATAAGACGCATGCGCATCGAGAGGAAGTGGCGCGACGACTGCCACGGGCTTCGGCATTCCGCGGCATCGCGCTTCCCGTGAGAAGCCGCCACGACGAAGTCCGCCGCGTGCAACAGCGGAAAACGCCAGCTTCGAGCGCCTTGCCGAGATGCTGTTATTGGTGCAAATTTACATCAACTTTGAGGCAAGGAGCACGTTATGCGCACTACCGTCATGATCGACGATGCCCTCTATGAACAAGCGCTAGACGTGGCCGACCCCAGCATGGACAAATCTGACCTCTTTCGGGAGGCGATTAAGACGTTCGTCCGGGTACAAGCGGCCAAGCGCCTCGCGGCCCTCGGTGGTACCGCTCCAGACATGCAAGATGTGTCGCGTCGCCGTACGGGGCCTCAAGCGAAATGAGCGTACTCGTCGACACTTCGGTATGGGTAGATCATTTTAGGAACCGCAATAACGCACTGGTCAATTTGATCCTGTCAGATCAAGCACTGACCCATCCTATGGTCGTGGTTGAATTGGCTTTCGGGACGCCTCCGGCACCACGTACCCGGACACTCGGGGACATCGGACTGTTGCAGCCTGCCCAGCAGGCTAGCCTTGCAGAGGTAATGGCGTTTATCGAACACGAGAAATTGTATGGGCTAGGTTGCGGCCTGGTAGACGTCTCATTACTGGCTTCCACTCTGATCACACCAGGCGCGCAGCTATGGACACTGGACAAGCGTCTCGACGATTTGTCGGAGCGTTTTGGTGTGGCGCATCGCCCCAAGCTTCACTAGGTGCAGGCTCCCGAAACGTCCTCTCCCTCCCCCGTGCCTGGTCTAGCGCGTGGCCACCGCCCCCTCCAGCGCCCATCCCACCGCCGCCTGTGCATGCAGCGCAGTGGTATCGAACACCGGCAGCGCCACATCATCCTGCCCGATCAGCAACGCAATCTCGGTACACCCCAGGATCACCCCGCCCACGCCCCGGGCCTGCAAGCCATCGATGATCCGGCGGTACGCATCCCGCGAGCCGTCGCGCACGATGCCATGGCAGAGTTCGTCATAGATGATCCCGTGGACCAGCGCACGGTCCGCGGCCTCCGGCACCACCACTTCGATACCATGCTTCTCCTGCATGCGGCCGCGATAGAAGTCCTGCTCCATCGTGAAGGCCGTGYCGAGCAGGCCGACCCGCGTGATGCCGGAGCGGCGCAAGGCCTGCGCGGTGGGATCGACGATATGCAGGAAGGGAATGTCGAGCGCGGCTTCCAGGGCCGGCGCCACGCGGTGCATGGTATTGGTACAGAGCAGCACGAAATCCGCTCCCGCCGCCTGTACCTGCAAGGCGGCCTGCTGCATGCACTCGCCGAGTTCGTCCCAGCGTTGCGCGTGCTGCAGTGCCTTGATCTGCTCGAAGCTCACCGTGACCATGACACTGCGCGCGTTGTGATGGCCGCCCAGGCGCTGCTTCATGTCCTGGTTGATCAGGCGGTAGTACTCGGCCGAGGATTCCCAGCTCATGCCGCCGATCAGTCCGATCGTCTTCATCTTGACCTTCCTTGCGCGCACCGGCGCTGTCGAATCCGGTCAATGTAGCAGCCGGCGGCACGCTGCCCCATGCACAGTGCGCCGGTTTCCCACCGGGCCAGCGCTGCGGCAAACGCCTGACGCGGCTGGCCGGAAAGGCAGCCGCGTCAGGCGCGGTTCAGGGCAAGGCGCTGCGGATCAGCAGGTTGATGCGCTCCGGTTGTTCGTGGATGACCCAGTGCGTGCCGTCCGGAATGCGTTCCAGCCGCATGTCCGGGACGAACTTATCCAGGCCATCCAGCAGGCTCCTGGGCAGCGCGGTATCGCGCTCGCCCCAGATCACCAGGGTCGGCACCCTTACCGTAAATGCCGCGGGGTCCAGCTTGGAAATATCGGGCGGCGTTTCGCCGGGACCCGGCGGATGCATCGGAGAGGCGCGGTAATAGTTGACGCCGCCGGTCAGCGAGTGCGAGCCGCCGGCGCCAGGCTGCGACCAGGCAGCGTGGTATTTCTCGCGTGTCTCGCCGGCAAACCAGGGCGCGGGCTGCTTGCCGCCTCCGGTCAGGAAACTCTCCAGCCTGGCGAAGCCGTCGGCCGCCAGCGCGTCTTCCGATCCCGGCGCGCGCAGCCAGTTCATATAGGCCGAGGCTTCCTGCTGCTGCGGATCGCTGGTCAGGGCCCTGGCAAACACGTAAGGATGCGGGGAGTTGATGATGACGAGCCGCTCGACCATCTTCGGAAACTGGATGGCCAGGTTCCAGCAGATCGCCCCGCCCCAGTCGTGCGCCACCACCACGCAGTGCGAATAGCCAAGCGCATTGATGAACTGCACCAGGTCTTCGACAATGTGGCGCGGCCGGTAGGATTCCACGTCGGCGGGCTTGCTCGACAGGTTGAAGCCGCGCAGGTCCGGCGCCACCGCGTAGTGGGTCTTGCCGAACTCGGCGAGCTGCTCTTCCCATTCGTACCAGAATTCCGGGAAGCCATGCACGAACAGCACCAGCGGCCTGCCGCGCTCCCCCGCGCTGGCGTAATGCAGGCGCGTGCCGTTGGGTAAGGTGGCGTACTGCAGATGGCGAATGACTGCAGGTTTGGTCATGGAATCCTCCCTTGCCGCAATGGCTGACTTGTCTCCGATGGACTGGCTGCCGCCCGCGGCGCCCAGGGCCGGCAGGTCGTCCGGTCCACCAGCCGATGCCCTGTCCGCCGCCTGGCGGCTTACTCGCCGCGCAGGGCCGCGACCAGTCCCGCGCGCACCTCCGGTTTGTCGGCGAACGGATCGCTCGGGTTGCGCTGGCTAATGATATCTTCGAAGCGCTGCCGCACGGGCGCCAGTTGCTGCGGATGCGAGTAAATATAGAAACCGTTGTCGCGGATCGCATCGAAGGTGAGTTGCGCCACTTCTGCGGCCGTGACCTTGCCCGAACTGACCGCCTTGTCCGAGAGCGCTTGCGACACCAGTTGCGAACGCGTGGGCGGCGCCTCGTTGGCCAGTTCCGAGGGGCGGTTGCGGCCCGATTGCGTGATGCCGGTCGGCACGAAATACGGGCATAGCACCGAGCAACGCACCTGCTCGCTGACCAGGCTGAGATCCTGGTACAGCGATTCGGACAAGGAAACCACGGCGTGTTTGGAAACGTTATAGACACCCATCGCAGGCGGGCTTAGCAGGCCGGCCATGGAAGCCGTATTCACGATATGGCCTTCGAACGACGGGTCCTTGGCCGCGGCGGCCAGCATCAGCGGGGTGAAGATCCGCACGCCGTGGATCACGCCGTACAGGTTGACGCCCAGTACCCACTCCCAGTCGCGCTCGCTGTTCTCCCACATCAGTCCACCCGCGCCGACGCCCGCGTTGTTGAACAGCAGGTTGACCTGGCCGAAGGCGGCGATGGCGGCATCGGCCAGCGCCTGGACCTGCTCCGCCTTGGACACGTCCACGCGCACGCCGACGACCGGCACACCTTGCGCCTTGAATTCCGCCACCGTTGCGTCCAGTGCATCTTCCTGCACGTCCGCCAGCACCAGCTTCATGCCGAGTCCCGCTCCCAGCCTGGCGAATTCCTTGCCGAAGCCGGATGCGCCGCCAGTGATCACTGCCACCTTGCCCTGGAATTGCTTCATGTTGTCTGCCTCTGGTTGCTCTGGTTGGTATGGGGTTGTCTTGCCAGTCCCGCCGCGCGCCGGTCCTAGCCCGCGCGCAGCACCTGATAGCCCTGGCGCGGGAAATGCACATTGACCGCGCCCGCGCGCGGGTCCTGCCGGCGCAGCACGGCGCGGTGCGCATCCAGCGCCACCAGCACGCCCGCCACCGGGTCGCGCGCGTAGTCGGTCGGCGTCACGGTAACCGCATCGCCGGCCTCAAAACCGCTGTCGGCCGCCACCCCACCGGTCTGCGCCAGCGGATCGGTGCGTTGCGCCACGTCCAGCGCGGCCTCGCTGCCGATCACCCGCACGGTGCCATGGCCGCAGGCCTGCATGCGGTCATACCAGGCCTGCACGGCCGGATACGCGTCCAGCAGCCGGGCCAGTTCGCTGGCGCGCCGGATAAACCAGACGTTGTGATACAGCGAGAAATCCGCCACCGACAGCTCGGGCCCCGCCACGTGCGCCACGCCGGCAGTGAATTGCTGCTCCAGCCGGCCGAAGGTTTCGTGCAGCAGCGCGATGGCCTCGGGCAAGGGCATGCGCAACGCATTGGTGTCGCCACGCATGGCCTTGCGGTCTGCGGCGAAGGCCTGGATCTGCGCTGGCGTGAGATGGCCCAGCATGCTTTGCGCACCGGCCGGCTGGAACAGGTAAGTCACGGCGGCGGTGAACAGCGCGGTATCGAACCAGCTCGCGGCGACACGCGCGCTGGCCGCCTGCGCCGCGGGGTACAGCGCGGGCGCGGGCGCCACGCTGTCGATCACCTCGCAGATCAGCGCGGTATCGCAATAGATGTCCGCGCCCACCTGCAGGATCGGGGTACGCCGGTAGCCGCCTGTCAGCGCCACCACATCCGGCTTGGGCAGGATCGGCGGGACTTCCACCGCCTGCCAGGCCAGGCCCTTGGCGCCCATCAGCAGCCGGATCTTTTCTGAGAACGGCGAGGTTGCGTACTGGTGAAGGATTAGATCGGCCATGTTGTCGTTGTCGCTCTTGTTGTCCAGCTGAAATTGTCCTGATTGCTGCCGTTACCGCCCCGCCTGCTTCAGGGCCTTGAGCGCCATGTTCTCGACCATGCCGGGCGCCAGCAGCCTGAGCCACAGGCCCAGCCTGCCCCTGGCCGTCATCACCAGTTCGCGCTTGCGTGCCGCCATGGCGCCCAGCATCTGGCGCGCGCATTCCTGCGCGGTCATGGCGTCATCCTCGCGCAGCCGGCTTTCGCCCAGCGCGCGCCCGTCCGGGCCGAAGCCGTTGATGCGCGTATCGGTCGCCACCACGCCAGGGAACACCACGCACACATCCACGCCGGTACCGCGCAGTTCGGCCCGCAGCGCCTCGCAAAAGCCCGCCAGCGCGAACTTGCTGGCCGAGTAGGCGGTGCGGCCCGGCACGCCGATCTTGCCGGCCAGGCTGGACACCGCCACCATCAGGCCGCCGCGCTGGCGCAGGTATGGCAGCGCCTCGCGCGTGCACCACATGGCGCCGAAGTAGTTCACGCGCATCACCTGCTCGTAGTAGCTGTAGTCGGAGACTTGCTCGAAGTAGCCGTGGGCCGACACGCCAGCGTTATTGACCAGCACATCGATCCCGCCATATTGCGCAGCCACGGTGGCTACCAGCCGCCTGCAATCGACCTCGTCGGACACGTCGGCGCGCCAGACCGCCACGTCGGCGGCCGGGTGCTGGCGGCGGATGCGTTCCGCCAGCGCGTGCAGCATGTCCACGCGGCGGGCCGCCAGCGCCAGGCGCGCGCCTTGCCGGGCCAGCAGCACGGCCAGTTCCGCGCCGATGCCGTCCGAGGCGCCGGTAATCAGAACGACCTTGCCGGTAAACGGTGCGAAGGCAGCCATGGCGTCAATCCAGCAGGTCGGGTTGTTCCTTGACGATGCGGGCGTACAGCGGCTGGAACTGGAACCAGCCTGCCTGCGCGGTGCCGACGATCGAGTAAGCCTGGCGCGCGGCCGCGTCCGAGATGACCTTCAGGGGCGCGTTGGTGCGCGCGGCGGCAGCCTCGGCCAGCAACTGCACCTGGCAGGAACGCTCCATGGTGATAAACCACCAGGCGGCTTCGTCCACCGTCTTGCCCACAGTCAGCAGCCCGTGGTTCTGCAGGATTGCGGCCTTGTTGCCGCCGAGCGCGGTGGCAATGCGCTGGCCCTCGTCCAGTTCCACCACCACGCCGCCGAAATCGTCGTACAGGGCATGGTCGTTGTAGAAGGCGCACACGTCCTGTGTCAGCGGATCGAGCGGCCGGCCCAGCGTGGACCAGGCACGGCCATACGTGCTGTGCGAGTGCGCGGCGGCCCCTGCGTCGGCACGGGTCTGGTGCACGCGCGAATGGATGGCGAAGGCGGCGGCGTTGACCGGGTAGTCGCCCTCCACCACTTCGCCGTGGTGGTCGCAGCGGATCAGGTTGGAGACCTTGACCTGGCTGAAGTGCACGCCGAAGGGGTTGACCCAGAACGTGTCCGGAAACTCCGGATCGCGCGCCGTGATGTGGCCGGCCACGCCTTCATCGAAGCCAAACTTGGAGAACAGCCGGAAGGCCGCCGCCAGCCGCTGCTTGCGGTGCAGGCGTTCCTCGGCCGGCGTATCGAACTTGGGCGGACGCGGCAGCACGCGATATTTGGCTTTCACCTCTTCGGACAGGCCGGCAGCCATTTCGTCCTGATCGGCCAGCGGCCTGGCTTGTTCTGCTGGAGCATTCATGGGGTGTCTCCTTTTTTTCGTCATTCATACCACCGGTTTGCGTTCCCTCTCCCACAAGCGGGAGAGGGAACGTCCGCAGGCCCGTCCTTACACCAGCTTGACCAGCTGCTTGCCGAAATTCTTGCCCTTGAGCAGGCCCATGAACGCTTCCGGCGCGCTCGCCAGCCCTTGCGCGACGCTCTCACGGAACTTGAGCTTGCCTTGCGCCACGGCGGTGCCCAGCTCTTGCAGCGCTTGCGGCCACACGTCCATGTGTTCGGACACGATAAAGCCTTCCACGGTCAGGCGCGACACCAGGATCGGTTGCGGGTTCTTCAGCGGCATCGGCTGGCCATCGTAGCCGGCGATCATGCCGCAGATGGCGATGCGGCCGAAGGCGTTCATGCGGGCCAGCACCGTATCGAGTATCTCGCCCCCCACGTTCTCGAAGTAGCCGTCCACGCCATCCGGGGTGGCTTCCTTGAACATGGTGTACAGCTCCTTGCTGTCCTTGGCCGCCTTGTAGTCGATGCAGGCATCGAAGCCCAGCTCATTGACCACGTAGTCGCACTTGTCCTTGCCGCCGGCAAAGCCGACCACGCGGCAGCCCTGCAGCTTGGCCAGCTGGCCCACTACGCTGCCGACCGCGCCGGAAGCCGCGCTCACCACGATGGTCTTGCCGGCCTTCGGCTGGATGATCTTGTTCAGGCCATACCAGGCGGTGACGCCGGGCATGCCAACCGAGCCAAGGTACGCCGACAGCGGGATATGGGTGGTATCGACCTTCTGGATGCCGATGCCGTTGGTGACACCCATCTCCTGCCAGCCGAACATGCCGACCACCTTGTCGCCGACGGCGTACTTGGGGTTCTTCGTCGCCACGATCTCGCCGACCGTGCCGCCGATCATGACTTCGCCCAGCGGCTGCGGCGTGGCGTAGGACTTGCCTTCGTTCATGCGGCCGCGCATATAGGGGTCGAGCGACAGGAAATGGTTGCGGACCAGCACCTCGCCGTCACCCAGTTCGGGCACAGGCACCTCTTCCAGGCGGAAGTTGTCCGGAGTCACGGCGCCGGTGGGACGCGAGGCCAGGACGATGCGCTTGAAGGTCTTCGACATGATGGTTTCCTTACAGTGAAATGGACAAGGACACTCGTCCTTTGTCATGCGTTGTTCGTTGTCAATGGCGGGCCGATTACTTCATCAATGACAGCGCAAGTGCCCGGTATGCGCGATGCGTGACGGGGTCGTTGGCGCCATTGGCAGCGATGGGGTGCGATGCGTAGCGCACGATGGTCAGTTCCGCCTTTGGATCGATATAGATACGTTGGCCGTGGATGCCGCGCGCCTCGAACACGCCGTGGTCGTCGTTCGAGACCCACCACATCGAGCGATAGCTCCAGCCCGGCAAGGTGGCGTAGCCGGCCTTGGCGAACTTGGCGCGGTCGCCGCCGCGGCGGATGTCCGCCACCACTTCGGCCGGGATGACCTGCTGGCCGTTATAGCGGCCGCCGTTGCGCATGGTCTCGCCGAAGCGGGCCAGGTCGCGCAGCGTGGTATTCAGGCCGCCGCCGCCGGACTCGCTGCCGATGCTGTCCACCATGAAATAGGCATCGTTCTCCGCGCCCATCTTCTGCCATACGCGTTCGGACAGCAGCTTGGCCAGCGACTGCCCCGACACCCGCTTGACGATCCAGGCGAGGACTTCGGCATTGACGGTCTTGTAGGCGAAGGCCTGGTCGTGCTCGCCCTCCTTCTTCAGCGTGGCGAGGAATTCATAGAAGGTCTTGGGCCCGGCATAGCCAGGCTCGCGCGGCATCATGCCGCCGGCACGGCTGTAGTCCCAGATTTCGGCCTTGGGATCGGCGTAGTTTTCCGAATACTTCACGCCTACCGTCATGTCCATGACTTCGCGCACGGTGGCATCGCCGTATGCTGTGCCGGCCATCTCCGGCAGGTAGCGCGTGACCGGCGCGGCGGGATCGAGCTTGCCGTCCGCCACCAGCATGGCGGCCAGCGTACCGACGAAGGATTTGGTAACCGACATGGCGATGTGCGGCGTATGGTCGTCAAGCGCGCCGAAGTACTTCTCGTAGACCACGCGGCCCTTGTGCATCACCAGGATGCCATCGGTATAGGTCAGGCCCAGCATGTCGCTGAAGGTGCGACTCGTGCCGTCGGCATCGGTAAAGGCCACGCCGCCGATATCGTGCTCGGCGCGCGGGAATGCCGCGGCCGGGCCCCGCCCGTGCCAGACCGACGCGGTCGGGACCAGTTCGCGGATATGCGAAAAGCTCCAGCGGGAGCGCGGAAAGCCGTTGCTGGCGGGCGTAAAGCTGATGATCTTGGCGGCTGCCGGGGGAAAGCCCTGCATCCAGCCCGCGGTCACGGGATCGGTAGCGGCGGCATCCGGAAAGCTCGGCGCGGCGGGCGCAGGAGCTGGCGCATTCTGGGCATGGCCCGGCTGGTACATGGCAAGGGCTCCTGCGCCGCAGGCGGCGAGCACGGTCAGTTTCAATAGCCGCGTGGCGGCAATCCGTTCAAACAGCATCTGGTCTCCATTATTAGTTTTATCGGTGCCGCGTGCCGGTTGTTTCCGGTCTGGTTCTTGGTGTGCTGCTCCCTGCGCCGGCGGGCCCGGCATGCGGCGCGCCGCTGCCGGACATGTGCCGTATCAGCCGTCGGCGCCGGTATCCGAGGCGCCGCCCGCCGCGCGTTGCGGCGGCACACGCCTGACAAACTTGAACGTGCCGGAGCCGCGCGATACGGTCTTGCCATCGGCGTCGAGAATCTCGGCTTCGCAGAAGGCCATGGTGCTGGTACGGTGCACGCACTGGCCGCGTGCGATGAGCTTGCCGCGCCCGGGCGCCATGAAGGTAGTCTTCATCTCGATGGTGACCACGCCGCGCCCGTCGGGATCGGCTGCGCGGCCGGCAATCGCCATGGCCACGTCGAGCAGCGTCATCAGCACGCCGCCGTGCGCCATGTCCCAGCTATTCTGGTGGCGCGTTTCCAGCGCCAGTTCGATCTCGCTGCCTTCCTTGTCCATGCGCGTGCATTGCACGCCGAGATCGGCAAGAAAGGGAATCTTGAGGGGGAAACCGTTGGTTTGAGTCATGTTTGCTAAAGAGGCGAGGACAGTACGGTTGGCCGGCAGGCTCGGGTTGAGCCACGCAAGCCATATGCCAACCGCATTAGAGCATGGACTTAAACCGCGCTCACGCCGCCGTCCACCGCCAGCACCTGGCCGGTGATGTGCTTGCCGGCGGCGCTGGCGAACAGCAGCGCCGCGCCCTTCAGGTCTTCGTCGTCGCCCAGCCTGTGCAGCGGCACCGACGCGCACATGGCTTCCACGCCCAGGCGGTCCAGCGAACCCTGGGTCATCTTGGACGGGAAGAAGCCTGGCGCCAGCGCGTTCACCGTGATGTTGTGCTCGCCCCATTCCGCCGCCAGCGTGCGGGTGAAGTTCACCACCGCACCCTTGGAGGTGTTGTAGGCGATCGTTTCCATCGATCCCGGCGGGTTGCCCGCCAGCCCGGCGATGGAAGCCACGTTGATGATGCGGCCATAGCGGCGCGGAATCATCGACAGCTTGCCGATGCGCTGCGACAGCAGGAACACGCCGCGGATATTCAGGTTCATCACCTTGTCCCACGCTTCCACCGGATGATCCTCGGCGGGCGCACCCCAGGTGGCGCCAGCGTTATTGACGAGGATATCGACATGGCCCAGCTTGGCCAGTGCTTCGTCGGCCAGGCGCGCGATATCCGCGTCGCGGGCGCCGTCGGCGGCGATCCATTCGGCATCGATGCCGAGCGTCTTCAGGTGAGCCTGCGCCGATTGCAACTCGTCGGCCTTGCGTGCCGACAGCACGATGCGCGCGCCCTGCTCGCCAAGCGCTTCGGCGATCTGCAGGCCAAGCCCGCGCGAGCCGCCGGTGATCAGCGCCGTCTTGCCCTTCAGGTCGAACAATTGCTGGATGGTATTCATGGTGTCTCCCGATTTGGTGTGGCGCGCGCAAATCGGTGCGCGCGCTCGTTCATCTAGTGCGGCTGCCGCTCAGAACCAGGCGTCCTGCATGTCCAGCGTGGTGCGGTCGAGCGAGGCCAGCAGGTCAAGCTGCGGGCCCACCTTGGGCAGTTCCCAGCGGAAGAAGTATTCCGCAGCCGCCAGCTTGCCGCGGTAGAAGTCCTGGTCCTCCTGGCTCCTGGCGCCCGCCAGCGCGGCCTGCGCCACCAGTTCCTGCTCCAGCCACGTCCACGACAGCACCACATGGCCGAACGCTTCCAGGTAGACCGAGGCATTGGCCAGCGTCACCTTGGCGTCGCCCGCCGCCCACAGCGCCTGCGTGACTTCCGCCACGCGCTTGACGGCGGCGCCCAGCGCCTTCGCATGGCTGCCCAGCGCGGCATCGCCGCTGGCCAGGGCGCGGCCGATGGTGGACTGGATTTCTTCGCCCAGCGCCGCAAACGCGGCACCGTCCTTCATCACCACCTTGCGGCCCAGCAGGTCCAAGCCCTGGATGCCGTGCGTGCCTTCGTGGATGGGATTCAGGCGGTTGTCGCGATAGAACTGCTCGACGTTGTATTCGCGGGTGTAGCCGTAGCCGCCATGCACCTGGATGGCCAGGCTGTTGGCCTCCAGGCACCACTGCGACGGCCAGCTCTTGGCGATGGGCGTCAGGATATCCAGCAACAGCGCCAGGCGTTCATGCTCCGCACCCTCGGCGGCGCGCTCCTGGTCCACCAGTTGCGCGCAATACAGATTGAGCGCCAGCCCGCCTTCCACATAGCTCTTTTGCGCCAGCAGCATGCGGCGGATATCCGCGTGCTCGACCAGCCGCACCTGCGGGCTGGCCGGATCCTTGCCACCGGGGCCGATCGGGCGGCCTTGCGGGCGGTTGCGCGCGTAGTCCACCGAGTGCAGGTAGCCGGTATAGCCCAGCATCACCGCGCCCAGGCCCACGCCGATACGGGCCTCGTTCATCATATGGAACATGCAGGCCAGGCCCTTGTGCGCTTCGCCCACCAGGTAGCCGATCGCGCCGGCCTTGCCGCCGGGCTTGTACTTCATGCCTTCGCCGAAGTTCAGCAGGCAGTTGGTGGTGCCGCGATAGCCCATCTTGTGGTTCAGGCCGGCCAGCACCACGTCGTTGTGCTCGCCCAGGCTGCCGTCGGCATTGACCAGGTACTTCGGCACGATAAACAGCGAGATGCCTTTCACGCCCGGAATCAGCTTGCCGTCCGGCCCGGGGATCTTGGCCAGCACCAGGTGCACGATATTGTCGGACAGTTCGTGCTCGCCGGCCGAGATCCACATCTTGTTGCCGCGCAGGCGGTACTGCTGGCCGAGTGGCGATTCGCCTTCGTAGTCGGCGCGCGTGGTGATGTCCGACAGCGACGAGCCCGCCTGCGGCTCGGACAGGCACATGGTGCCGAAGAAACGGCCTTCCATCTCCGGCTTGACGAAGGTCTCCACCTGCGCCGGCGTGCCGTGCGCGAGCAACAGGTTGGCATTGCCGATGGTCAGGAAGGGATAGGAACTGGTGCCGACGTTGGCACCCTTGAAATAGGCGAAGCCGGCCTTCTCCACCACTACCGGCAACTGCATGCCGCCGATGTCGTAGTCCTGCCCGGCGGCCATCAGGCCGGCCTCGCAGAAGGCCTTCAGCGCGGTCTTGACCTCGGGAATGATGGCGACAGTCTCGCCGTCGAAATGCGGCTCTTGCTGATCGTTCTTCTTGTTGTGCGGCGCGAACAGGTCGGTGGCGATCTTCTCGCAGGTATCGAGCGCGGCGTCGAAGGTCTCGCGGGAATGGTCGGCGTAGCGCGGAATGCGGGTCAGCCCCTCGACCTTGAGCCACTCGTACAGCACGAAGTTCAGGTCACGGCGGGAAAGGATCAGCGACATGGCAGGAAACGGCTCCCAGACTGAAAGGGAAAATCAAAGATGCGCGACCCGGCGTTGGCGCCAGTGGCGGCCTCGCGGCATGGATCGTCGCTGTCTCCACAACGGCACGCTGCATGGCGCGCCGCAAATTCTGCTAATTCTGTAAATGGCGCGGGGAAAGAAAAAGGCGCTCGCGCGCCCTTCCCTCCCTTGCCGTACTCTAGCTGCCTTCGCCCATGCGGGCGATCGTGCCCTGCGCTACCGCGCAGAGCTTTTCCTCGCCATCCTTGAGCACGAATACATCGCACCGTACCACCGCCTGCTGGCGGCCCCGGCTGAGGCATTCGGCACGGGCAATCAGCGTATCTCCGATCGCCGGACGCAGGTAGTTGATCTTGTACTCCGAAGTCACCACCGGCGCGGCCATGGCCGCGCCGCCCGCATAGGTGAGTGCATTGTCGGCCAGATAGCTGACCACGCCCCCGTGCAGGAAGCCGTACTGTTGCTGCAGGTCCGGCCGGATGGCCAGGCGCAGTTCGGCACGGCCGGGCGAGAGCGCGGCCAGCTCCGTGCCGACCAGCACCGAGAAGGGCTGGCTGGCCAGCACCTCCCGGCCATGCGCCAGCAGGGCATCCGCTTGCTCGCTCACGGGCTCGCCCTGGCGCTCAGAGGACTTCGAACAGGCCGGCAGCACCCTGGCCGCCGCCGATGCACATGGTCACCACCACGTACTTGACGCCGCGGCGCTTGCCTTCGATCAGCGCATGGCCGACCAGGCGGGCGCCGGACACGCCGTAGGGGTGGCCCACCGCGATGGCGCCGCCGTTGACGTTGAGGCGATCCATCGGGATGCCCAGCGTGTCGGCGCAGTACAGCACCTGCACGGCAAAGGCTTCGTTGAGTTCCCACAGGCCGATGTCGGCCACGGTCAGGCCGGCCTTCTTCAGCAGCTTGGGCACCGCGAACACCGGGCCGATGCCCATTTCGTCAGGCTCGCAACCGGCCACGGCGAAGCCGCGGAAGGCGCCCAGCGGCTGCAGGCCCTTGGCCTCGGCCACCTTGGCGTCCATCACCACGACTGCCGAAGCGCCGTCGGAGAATTGCGATGCGTTACCGGCCGAAACCACGCCGCCGGGCATGGCGGTGCGGATCTTGGACACGGCTTCCAGCGTGGTGTCGCCGCGAATGCCTTCGTCGGCCGAGACCGTGACTTCCTTGGTCATCAACTGGCCGGTGGCCTTGTCGGCCACGCCCGCGAGCACCGTGATCGGCACGATTTCGTCGTTGAACTTGCCGGCTTCCAGGGCGGCGAAGGCGCGCTGCTGGCTGCGCACACCGTACTCGTCCTGGCGCTCGCGCGAGATGTTGTAGCGCTTGGCCACGTTCTCGGCGGTCTGCAGCATGTTCCAGTAGATTTCCGGCTTGTTCTTGGTCAGCCAGCTTTCCTGGATCATGTGGCGGTTCATTTCCTGCTGCACGCAGGAGATGCTTTCCACACCGCCGGCCACGAAGATATCGCCCTCATCGGCGATCACGCGCTGCGCGGCCATGGCGATGGTCTGCAGGCCGGACGAGCAGAAGCGGTTGACGGTGGCGCCGGGCACGGTAACCGGGCAGCCTGCGCGCAGGGCAATCTGGCGCGCGATGTTGGCACCGGTGGCGCCTTCCGGGTTGGCACAGCCCATCAGCACGTCTTCCACTTCAGCGGCGTCGATCTTGGCGCGGGCGATGGCGTGCTGGACCGCATGGCCGCCCAGGGTGGCGCCGTGGGTCATATTGAAACCGCCCTTCCAGCTCTTGGCCAGGCCGGTCCGTGCGGTGGAAACGATGACTGCCTCTTTCATGTCTTGCTCCTCGGTATCTCTGGTATCTGGTGACCTGCGGCGTGCATTCACGTCCGGCAGTGTCATGCAATATGTCGTTGGCTGGGTTCAGCCGGGTTAGCTTGGGTTGGCTTGGCGATTCTTCCGTTTCAGGACAGCAGGCCGGCGGACTGCAGGCGCTGCACGCCCGCGGCTTGCAGGTCTTGCCACGCACGGGCCAGCGATCCGCCAAGGTCGATGGCGCGGCAGGCGTCCTCGACCACGATGGCCCCGAACCCCGCCGCGCGGGCATCGAGCGCGCTCCAGGCAACGCAGTAATCCGTCGCCAGTCCCACGCAAAACACCCTGCGCACGCCACGCTCGCGCAAGTAGCCCGCAAGCCCGGTCGGGGTGGCGCGATCGGCCTCCATGAAGGCCGAATAGCTGTCCACCTCGCGATGATGGCCCTTGCGGATCACCATCTGCGCATGCGGCACATCCAGCCCCGCATGCAGCGCCGCGCCATGGGTGCCCTGCACGCAGTGCGTGGGCCACAGGACTTGCTGGCCATAGGGCAACGCCACGGTCTGGAACGGCTGGGTGCCGGCATGGTTGGCGGCAAACGAAACGTGGCCGGCGGGATGCCAGTCCTGCGTCAGCACCACATGCGCAAACGCCGCCGCGAGGCGGTTGATCACGGGCACGACTTCATCGCCCTGCGCCACGGCAAGCGCGCCGCCGGGCATGAAATCGTTCTGCACGTCGATGACCAGCAGGCAATCTTCCGGGCCGTATTGCTTGGCCATGCCGCTACTCCCCGCTTTGTGACCGGTTTGCGATCTGTGGTGGAAACCCTGCGCGGCCAGCCTGGCCGCGCAGGATCGAATCGCCGCTGGCTATGCTTAGCCGTTGAAGCCCTTGCCCTCGGCAGCCAGCTTCTCCAGCAGCGCTGCCGGCTTCCAGGCTTCGCCGTGGTAGCCCTTGGCATAGCGCGCCATCGACTGCGCCACGTTGAACAGGCCAACCTGGTCCGCGTACAGCATCGGGCCACCGCGGAACAGCGGGAAGCCGTAGCCGGTCAGGTAGACCATGTCGATATCCGAGGCCTTGGAGGCAATGCCTTCTTCCAGGATCTTGGCGCCTTCGTTGACCAGCGCGAACACCAGGCGCTCGACGATTTCCTCATCGGAAATCTTGCGGCGGGTGATGCCCAGGTCCTTCGAGTGCTGCACGATCATGTCGTTGACCTGCTGGTTCGGGTACGGCTTGCGGTCGCCCGCCTTGTAGTCGTACCAGCCCGCGCCGGTCTTCTGGCCATAGCGGCCCTGTTCGCATAGCAGGTCGGCGGTCTTCGAGTACTGGATGTCCGGCTTGTCCACGGCGCGGCGCTTGCGGATGGCCCAGCCGATGTCGTTGCCGGCCAGGTCGCCCATGCGGAACGGGCCCATGGCAAAGCCGAACTTCTCGATGGCCTTGTCCACTTGCTCCGGCAGCGCACCTTCGTCCAGCAGGTAGCCGGCCTGGCGGCTGTACTGCTCGATCATGCGGTTGCCGATGAAGCCGTCGCACACACCCGACACCACGGCGGTCTTCTTGATCTTCTTGGCGACCTGCATGACCGTGGCCAGCACGTCCTTGCCGGTCTTTTCGCCGCGCACCACTTCCAGCAGCTTCATCACGTTGGCCGGGCTGAAGAAGTGCATGCCGACCACGTCTTGCGGACGCTTGGTGAAGGAAGCGATCTTGTTGACGTCCAGCGTGGAGGTGTTGGAAGCCAGGATCGCGCCCTGCTTCATCACTTCATCCAGCTTCTTGAAGACGATTTCCTTGACGCCCATTTCCTCGAACACGGCTTCGATGACCATGTCCGCGTCCTTGATCTCGTCATAGGACAGCGTGGTGGTCAGCAGGCCCATGCGCTGCTCGACCTTCTCCTGCGTGAGCTTGCCCTTCTTGGCGCTGTTTTCGTAGTTCTTGCGGATGGTGGCCACGCCACGGTCCAGCGCTTCCTGCTTGGTTTCCAGCATGATCACCGGGATGCCGGCGTTCAGGAAGTTCATGGTGATGCCACCGCCCATGGTGCCCGCGCCGATCACGGCGATCTTCTCGAGCTTGCGGGTGGCGGTGCCTTCCGGCACGTCGGGGATCTTGCTGGCGGCACGCTCGCCAAAGAAGGCGTGGCGCAGCGCGCGCGATTCCGGCGTGGTGATCAGGTACATGAAGCCTTCGCGCTCGTCCTTCAGGCCGGCATCGAACGGCTTGAGCGAGGCTGCCACGGCGTCCACGCACTTCAGCGGCGCGGGGAAGTTCTTGGCGACGGCTGCGACGGTGTTGCGGGCAAAGGCGATGAAGCCTTCCGCGTTCTCGTGCTTGACCTTCAGGTCGCGCACCTTCGGGTACGGGCCGGGGTTGGCCGCCGCCGTCCTGGCGAAGGCCACGGCCGCGGGCAGCACGTCGCCGTCGACGATCTCGTCGAACAGCTTGGTACCGGCAAACTTCTCGCTGGGGATGGCGTTGCCCGAGACAATCATGTTCAGGGCGGCTTCCAGGCCGATCACGCGCGGCAGGCGCTGCGTGCCGCCGGCGCCGGGCAGCAGGCCCAGCTTCACTTCCGGCAGGGCGATCTGCGCGCCCTTCGAAGCCACACGGTAGTTACAACCCAGCGCCAGTTCCAGGCCGCCGCCCATGGCCACGGAATGGATCGCCGCCACGACCGGCTTGGCCGAGCCTTCCACCACCTTGATCACCGAATGCAGCGTCGGCTCCTGGGTGGCCTTGGGCGTATTGAATTCACGGATGTCCGCGCCGCCGGAAAAAGCCTTGCCGGCGCCGGTAATGACGATGGCCTTGACGGCCGCATCGTCCAGCGCACGGGTCATGCCTTCGACGATGCCGAGCCGGGTGCCGAGACCCAGGCCGTTCACGGGGGGATTGTCGAGCGTGATGACGGCTACGCCGTCCTGAACCTGATACTGCGCTGTCATGCTGGTTCCTTTGGTAACTGGATGTTGTCTCGGGATTCGAATTCTCGAATGATGTTGTTCTGCGCGCTGTGGAGAGCGCCGGCGCGGCCAACGCCGCCGTGTTCCGCCCGACCACCGCCCGGCTGCCGGGGAACGCATGCCAGCGCCCCTTTGCCGGTGCCCGCCCCTGGTGCCGCCGGTGCAAGCGGGACAAGCATACACAAAATAGCACGGTCGTTCAATTTCATTTTGGGGCCCGTCCGGTGGCGCCATGCGCCCGGTTCATGGGCGAGCTCACCGGCGTGCATTCAAGCTGGGAAAGGCACCCGGAAAGCTAGGGTAAATCCGGACCGCCATGCCCCATGCAGCACATTCCCCTGATCCCGAGGAATGCCTCTAGTCACAGTAGGCGACTTTCCTGACATAAACCGCCATAACCCTCGGATTTACCCGGATAACCCGGTAAACTCGCGCCCTTTGCCCGCTCGGGCGCCCCACGAGGTGTCGCCCGTGCCGAAGCCGCGGCCCCGCCCGCCGAAGTTCCAGTGACCCTGATGTCTTCCCATCCTCATCCTCACCAGCACCCCGTCGTCGAGCACGACGACCTGCAGCGCAAACTCAAAGCCCGCCACCTGACCATGATCGCCATTGGCGGCGCGGTCGGCACCGGGCTGTTCGTGGCCTCCGGCGCGTCGAT
The DNA here is from genome assembly GCF_056399885.1 of Cupriavidus sp. 01L45. Classification (NCBI taxonomy): domain Bacteria; kingdom Pseudomonadati; phylum Pseudomonadota; class Betaproteobacteria; order Burkholderiales; family Burkholderiaceae; genus Cupriavidus; species Cupriavidus sp. 01L45. Next base: position 145,057 of record NZ_JBFTSG010000005.1, read on the forward strand.
CTCCCAGGCGGGACCCGGCGGCGCGCTGCTGATGTATTGCCTGATCGGCCTGATGGTGTATTGCCTGATGACCAGCCTGGGCGAACTCGCCGTGCATATGCCGGTGGCCGGCTCCTTTGTCACCTACAGCGCGCTCTATGTGGAGGAAGGCTTCGGCTTCGCCCTCGGCTGGAGCTACTGGTTCAGCCTGGCCGTGACCATTGCCGTGGAACTCGTGGCGGCGCAACTGGTGATGCAGTACTGGTTCCCGCATGTCTCCGGCGTGGTCTGGAGTGCGGGCTTCCTGCTGCTGATGTTCGGCCTGAACGCGTTCTCGGTACGCGGCTTCGGCGAGGCCGAATACTGGTTCGCGCTGATCAAGGTGGCCACGATCCTGATCTTCCTGGCGGCGGGGCTGATGATGATCTTCGGCATCATGCAGGGCGGCCCGCAATCCGGCTGGCAGAACTTCACGCTTGGCGATGCCCCATTCGTCGGCGGCATCCCCGCCATGTTCGGCGTGGCCATGATCGCAGGGTTCTCCTTCCAGGGCACGGAAACCGTCGGCGTCGCCGCCGGCGAAGCCGCCGACCCGGCACGCACCATCCCGCGCGCCATCCGCCAGACCTTTTGGYGCATCCTGCTGTTCTATGTGCTGGCGATCCTCATCATCGGCGTGCTGATCCCCTACACCGACCCCAGCCTGCTGCGCAACGACGTCACCGACATCGGCGTCAGCCCCTTCGCGCTGGTGTTCCGCCACGCCGGCCTGGCCTTCGCCGCCGGGCTGATGAACGCCGTGGTGCTGACCGCGCTGCTCTCCGCCGGCACCTCCAGCATGTACGCCTCCACGCGGATCCTGTACGGCCTGGCCGTCAGCGGCCGCGCGCCACGGGCGCTCGCCCGGCTCTCGGCCAGCGGCGTGCCCTACAACGCCCTGTTCGCCACCACCGCCATCGGCGCCCTGTGCTTCCTCAGCTCGCTGTTTGGCGACAAGGCGGTTTACCTGTGGCTGCTCAACACGTCCGGCATGACCGGCTTTATCGCCTGGCTCGGCATCGCTGTCAGCCACTACCGCTTCCGCCGCGGGCTGGTGCACCAGGGCTTCAAGGCGTCCGACCTGGCCTACCGCTCGCCGCTCTATCCCTTCGGCCCGATCTTTGCCATCGTGCTGTGCGTGGTGATCGTGCTGGGCCAGAACTACCAGGCCTTCACCGACGTGCGCGGGCGCTGGATGGAGATTGTCGGCACCTATATTGGCGTGCCGCTGTTCCTGTTGCTCTGGCTCGGCTACCGGCTGGTACGGAAAACCCGGCTGATCGACTATGAAGACATGCCGTTCAACTGCAAGCGGGCGGCCGACCAGGCCACGGCCTCGCCGCTCGCGCAAGAAGCGGGCAGCCCGCTGATGCGCTAGCCACGCACCCCGGGCGTGCCACGCCCGGGGACCGGCCAGGCTTCCTGGTCATCCGGCGTGTCCCTTCAACGTGCCGACAGCAATTCCGCATAGCGCGGCAGGTCGACATTGCCGCCGCTGACCACGATGCCGACACGCTTGCCCTGCACCGGCAATCCCGCATGACGCGCCGCCGCAAGGCCAAGGCAGCCGGTCGGCTCGACCACCAGCTTCATGGCCTGCGCGAACATGCGCATGCATTCGATCAGCGCAAGGTCCGGCACGGCGACGATGTCGGTCACGCGGCGGCGAATCAGGGCGAACGTCAGCGCGCCGAGATGCTGTGCGCGCGCCCCGTCGGCGATCGTATCGGGCGGATCGATATGCACGATGGCGCCGCGGCGAAGCGACTGCTGCCCATGATTGCCGGTCTCGGGCTCGACGCCGTACAGCCGGCAGCCGGGCGAGAGCCGCTCCGTCACGAGCGCGGCACCAGCGAGCAGGCCGCCACCACCCTGGCAAACGAGCAACGCATCGAGCGGTCCGGTTTCCTCGATCAGTTCGCGCGTGACCGTGCCCTGTCCGGCGATGACATCGGCATGGTCGTATGGCGGGATCAGGGTCAGTCCGCGCTCCTCCGACAAGCGCTGCGTGATCGCTTCGCGGTCGTCCACCTGGCGGTCGTACAGGACCACCTGCGCACCGCAGGCGCGGGTCGCCTCCACCTTGGACGCCGGCGCGTCGCGCGGCATCACCACCGTCACCGGAATGCCAAGCACCTGCCCGGCGAGCGCGATGCCTTGCGCGTGGTTGCCGCCGGAGAACGCGATCGCGCCACGGCGGCGCTGCACGGCATCGAATCGCGCCAGGGCATTGAATGCGCCACGAAACTTGAAGGCGCCGGTGCGCTGCAGGTTCTCGCACTTGAAGAACAGTTCGGCCCCCACCCAGGCATCCATCGCCGGCGAGCGCAGTACCGGCGTGCGCCATGCGTGCCCGGCCAGCCGGCTCGCGGCGGCCACCACATCGTCGTAGGTCGGCAGGACTTCGCTCATCGGCCGGCTCCCCGCATCGCAGTTGGACAGGACACCGGCCTCACTCCGCTGCCTGATCGGTGGGCTGCTTCCAGGCGGCCAGCACTTCGGGAGACGGCGTCAGTGCGAGGTTGATGCCGCGTGCGCCGATGGGCTGCTGGAACCAGCGCTTCTGCAATGCGACCACCTCGGGGCCGGCGAAGACCGATGTCAGCGTCTGGTCGACCAGTTGCTTCCACTCGGGATCGGATTTCGGCAGCATCAGCGCATTACGCTCGATGGACAGCGCCGGTCCGGCAACGGTGTACTGAGACGGGGCCTTCGAATTCGCGCGCAGGCCGTACAGGACCACATCATCCAGCACGAACGCCTGGGCGCGGCCGGTCTCCAGCAACAGGAAGGACTCGTTATGATCCTTCGCATACACGTCGTTGAATGCGTACTGGGGCTTCAGCCGGCGCACGTGGCGGTCGCCGGTGGAGCCCGCGCTGGTGACGACCACCTTGCCACGCAGGTCGTCGAAGGACTGAATGCCCGAATCGGAGCGTACCAGCATGCGTACCACCGACACATAGTGGGCTACGCTGAAGGCCACCTGCTTCTGGCGCTCGACCGTATTGGTATTGGGCGCGCAGTCGACTGTCACCAGGCCGTTCATCACGGCGGGCACGCGGCTCTGCGCCGTCAGCGGCAGCCAGCGCACCTTCAGGTCCTTCAAGCCGAGCTTCTGGCGCGCGGCCTCGGCCACGCGCAGGCACAGGTCCACGGCGTAGCCCGAAGGCTGCCCCTTGATGTCGGAGAAAGAGAACGGTAGCGCGCCCTCGCGATAACCCATTGTGATCGTGCCCGATTCACGGATCTGCTCCAGTATCGGGCTCTGGGCATTCGCGGCCAGGGGGGCCGTGAACGTAGCGAGGGCTAGCAGCGCGGCGAAGGCGCGTGTTGTCAATGCGGAAGGAGAGGACATGGCAGGCGTTCAGGAAAAGCGCGTAGCGTATTGCGCACAGCGCTCCGGCCAAACAATATCTTTTTTATAAGTGCATGCCCGCCCGCCTCATAAGCTAATCGCTTTTCCGAGCAAGCCGGCAAGTAGCCGCGCGCTTGCTCCTGCGTGGCACCTGGCATGCGGGAGCTGCGTCATGGCCAAGCCTCAGCCGGGTCGAACCTTTCCTGGCCGGTGCGGCCGTTGTCAGTTCGAGACATTTCGAGACACTTGCCTGTCATGCTCCCGTCACACTCCTTTCATGCCGCCGTCACGCTGACCATGCATCGTAGTGGTCTTTCGACTCGATTGTTCACCTACATGCGCATGCTTCCGTCCGCGACCGTCACTGCTGTAATCACCATCACCGCTGCCGCATGGGCCCTGCCCGCCGTGGCACAGACGGCCGCCGCGCCCGCCTACCCCGCCACCCTGGCCGGCCATGCCATCCTGCCGGCCGAGAACTTCATTGCCGCGCCCAAGGATGCGCCGCAGGACCTGCAGGCGAGCGGCAAATTCACCACCGGCGCGCGCGTGGAAAAGCTGGGCAGCGTGGAAGGCCAGTCGAACAACCGGCCCACGGGTGTCTCCGTGCCCTTCAGGGGCCAGCCGCTGCAAGGGCATTCCGGCATCAAGCACATGGCTGACGGCAGCTTCTGGGTGCTGACCGACAATGGCGCCGGCAGCAAGGCCAACTCGCCCGACTTCATGCTCTACCTGAACCACTACAAGGTGGACTTCAAGAGCGGCAAGCTTCGGCGCCTCGGCACCGTGTTCCTCCACGATCCGGACAAGAAGGTACCCTTCCGCATCGTCCACGAAGGGACCAAACAGCGCTACCTGACGGGATCGGACTTCGACACCGAGAGCTTCCAGTTCGCCGGCGGCGCGCTGTGGATCGGCGACGAATTCGGCCCCTTCCTGATCAAGGCCGACCTGCAAGGCAAGGTGCTGGCCGTGTACGACACGCTGGTCGACGGCAAGCCCGTGCGCTCCCCCGACCACCCTGCCGTAACCACGCCCGGCGTGCCGGGTGGCGCGGTGGATTTCCAGGTCAAGCGCTCCAAGGGCTTCGAAGGCATGGCCTCGTCGCCCGACGGCAGCAAGCTCTATGCGCTGCTTGAAGGCCCGGTCTGGAACGCCCAGGCCAAGGACTTCGAACGCACCGACGGCAAGGAAACCCTGCGCGTGCTGGAGTTCGACACCCAGGCCGGCAAATGGACGGGCCGCTCGTGGAAGTACCCGCTGGAAGCCAACGGCAACGCCATCGGCGACTTCAACATGATCGACGCCACCACGGGCCTGATCATCGAACGCGACAACGGCGAAGGCACGGCCGACAAGGCCTGCCCCGAAGGCCAGAAGCGCAGCGACTGCTTCTCCGACATCGCCAGGTTCAAGCGCATCTACAAGGTTGAGCTGACCGATGCCAACGCCGGCGGGCCGGTGCGCAAGATCGGCTATATCGACCTGCTCAATATCGCCGACCCCGACAAGCTGGCCCGCAAGCCGCTCAACGACGGCGTGCTCAAGTTCCCGTTCTTCACGATCGAGAACGTAGACGTGGTGGACCCCACCCATATCGTGGTTGGCAACGACAACAACCTGCCGTTTTCCAGCAGCCGAGAGCCTGACAAGGCGGACGACAATGAGTTGGTGTTGCTGGAGGTCGGGGAGTTTCTGAAGGCGAAATAAGCGTCGGCGAGGCGGCGCCGTTGCTTCCAGCCGATGGCGAAGCGAACGATCGCCAAATGGTAAATCAGCCAGCGCATGCTGGCTGTTTTACCAATGTCCCGCGTCATATCGAACACCGGGCACCAACCGCCCTACACCTCCAGCCATTCCTTGCGAATGGCCGCATTCGCCTTGAGATCCTGCGGCGAGCCTTCGAACACAATGTGCCCGTGCCCCATCACGTAGACCCGCTGGGAAATATCCAGCGCGATGGCCAGCTTCTGCTCGATCAGCAGCACCGACACGCCACGCTCCTTCAGCACCTTCAGGTAGTCGCCCACCAGCGTGACGATCATCGGGGCCAGCCCTTCGGTGGGCTCGTCGATCAGCACCAGGTCGGGGTCGCCCATCAGCGTGCGGCAAAGCGTGAGCATCTGCTGCTCGCCGCCGGAGAGCACGCCGGCGGCCGTGTTCTCTCGTTCCTTCAGGCGCGGGAACATGTTGTACATGTCCTGCACCGTCCAGCGGGGCTTGGACTGGCGCGGATTGCGCTTTTCGCCCAGCAGCAGGTTCTGGCGCACCGTCAGCGTGGGGAAGATATCGCGGTTTTCCGGCACATAGCCGATGCCGAGGTGGGCGATCTCGAAAGTGCGCCGCCCGAGGATCTCCTCGTCGCGAAAGCGCACCGAACCCTCCGCCTTGACCATGCCGAGGATGGCCTTGGCCATGGTCGAGCGTCCCACCCCGTTGCGGCCCAGCAGCGCGACGATTTCGCCTTCGTCGATATGCGCATCGACCCCGTGGAGGATATGGCTCTTGCYGTAGTAGGCGTGCAGTCCCTGCACGTCCAGCATGCGCTTGCCCATCAGTGCGCTCCTTCGGTGGCGGGTTCGTCGAGGGTGGTACCCAGGTAGGCTTCCTTGACCTTGCGGTTGGCGCGGATGGCCTCGGGGGTGTCGGTGGCGATGACTTCGCCGTAGACCAGCACGGAGATGCGGTCGGCCAGGCCGAATACCACGCTCATATCGTGCTCCACCATCACCAGCGTCTTGCCCACGGTGACACGGCGGATCAGCTCCACCGCGTGGTCGGACTCCGAACGGCTCATGCCGGCGGTGGGTTCGTCCAGCAGGATCACTTCCGCGCCGCCGGCGATGGTGATGCCGATCTCCAGCGCGCGCTGCTCGGCATAGGTGAGCAGGCTGGCCTGGGTATTGCGGCGGTGATGCAGGCCGATCAGCTCCAGCACTTCCTCGGCGCGCTCGCGCGCGTCGCGCAACTCCGACAGGCGATGCCAGAACGAGTACTTGTAGCCCAGCGACCAGAGCACCGCGCAGCGCAGGTTCTCGAACACCGACAGCCGGTGAAAGATATTGGTGATCTGGAAGCTGCGCGACAGCCCCATGCGATTGATCACGAAGGGTTGCAGCCCGCCGATCTCCTGCCCGTTTAGCCTGACCGTGCCCGAACTGGGCGCGAAACGGCCGGAGATCAGGTTGAAAGTGGTCGACTTGCCGGCCCCATTGGGGCCGATCAGCGCATGGCGCTCCCCCTTGGGGATGGTCAGGTTGACACCCCGGATGATTTCGGTCTGGCCGAACTTCTTGCGCACATCGTTCAATTCCAGCGCGGCGCTCATGCCGTACCTCCCGCCATTTCGGCTTGTACCTTGTCCCAGGTGGCGCGCACCCGCGTCCGCGCGGCGCGGCAGGCCAGCAGGCCGGCCACCCACAGTGCGGCCGCCACCAGCCACGGCGTGACGGTGCCGGCGTCGAAGCCGATACGGAACAGCGTCATCGCGGTGCCATTCGCGCTATCCACCTGCACCTTGTAGATCAGTTCCACGGTAAGGATCACCGCGGCCAGCAGCACCAGCCCGGCGGCCGCGGCGCGGCCATAATCCGGCAGCATGCGGCGCAGCTTGCCGCGCGCGAGCAGCGGCACCTGCATCATCAGCAGGCTGGCGATACCGCCCGGCACGAACATGACCATCAGCACGAAGAACAGGCCAAGGTACAGCAGCCACGCCTTGGTCAGGTCCGACAGCGCCACCGCGAACAGGATGAACACCACGGCGCCGATCACCGGCCCGAAGAACACGCCCGCGCCACCGATGAAGGCGGCTAGCAGCACCCCGCCCGAGCGTACCGCGCTGACGTTTTCCGCCGACACGATCTCGAAGTTGATGGCCGACAGCGCGCCTGAAATACCGGCGAAGAAGGCAGACAGGATCAGCACCAGGTAGCGCACGCGCTGGGTGTTATAGCCGATGAACTCGACCCGCTCCGGGTTGTCGCGCACCGCGTTGGCGATGCGGCCGAGCGGCGTCTGCGTCCAGGCGTACATCGCCACCATCGACAGCAGGCACCACACCGCGATCAGGTAGTACACCTGCCGTCCCGGCCCGTAGGTGATGCCGAACACCGGATCGCCCACCATGCGGTTGGTGGAAATGCCGCCTTCGCCGCCGAAGAAATCGGGGAACATCAGCGAACTGGCGAACACCATCTCGCCGATGCCCATGGTGATCATGGCGAAGGTGGTGCCGGATTTCTTGGTGGTGACGTAGCCAAACAGCACGCCGAAGAAGGCGCCGGCCAGGCCGCCCACCACCGGAAGCAGCGACACCGGCAGCCACACCTTGCCCGCGCCCACCATGTTGAGCACATGGATGGCAATAAACGCGCCCAGGCCCGCATAGACCGCATGGCCGAACGACAGCATGCCGGTCTGCCCGAGCAGCATGTTGTAGGACAGCGCGAAAATAATCATGATGCCCATCTGCGACATCAGCGTGATGGCGAAGCCGCCGGAGAAAAACAGCGGCATCACCAGCATCAGGAACGCAGTCAGGCCCCAGATGATCCAGCGCGCCAGGTTCAACGGGCGGTAGCGCATGGTGCGGCCGGTCACGACCGCCTCGCGGCGTTGTTGCATTGTCGTCTCCATGCTGTCAGCCCTCCCTCGTACCCATCAAACCACGCGGGCGGAAAATCAGCATCACCACCAGCAACAAATACGGCAGGACCGGGGCCACCTGCGCCACCGTGAGCTTCCATAGCGAAGACAGCGGCGTGCTGTCGGTAATCTGCAGGCCGATCGAGCCCAGCAAGCCTGCCAGCGAGGCATCGAGCGTGACGGCGAAGGTTTGCAGCACGCCGATCAGCAGCGAGGCAATGAACGCCCCCACCAGTGACCCCATGCCGCCCACCACCGCCACCACGAAAACGATCGACCCCACGGCCGCCGCCATCGACGGCTCGGTGATGAAGGCATTGCCCCCGATCACGCCTGCCAGCCCCGCCAGCGCGGCGCCGCCGCCAAACACCATCATGAACACGCGCGGCACATTGTGGCCAAGCGCCTCGACCATCTCGGGATGGGTCAGCGCGGCCTGGATCATCAGCCCGATGCGGGTGCGGGTGAGCACCAGGTAGATCGCCACCAGCATGGCCAGCGACACCAGCATCATGAAGGCGCGGTATTTGGGGAAGGAGGAGGTGAATACGGTAAACAGCGGGCCATCCAGTTCGGCCGGAATGCGGTAAGGCACGGCGGCAAGGCCCCATACCAGCTTGACCCCTTCCTCGATCAGGTAGGCCAGGCCGAAGGTGAACAGCAGCTCGGCCACGTGTCCGTATTTGTGCACGGCACGCAGCCCGAAACGCTCCACCAGCGCCCCGGCGCCGGCCACCAGCAGCGGCGCGAAGATCAGCGCGGGCCAGAAGCCGATCTTGCTGGCGATGGTGTAGGCGAAATAGGCGCCCAGCATGTAGAAACTGGCGTGCGCGAAGTTCAGCACGCCCATCATGCTGAAGATCAGCGTAAGCCCGGAAGAGAGCATGAATAGCAGCAGCCCGTAGCTGACGCCGTTCAATAGAGAGATGACGAAGAATTCCACAACATATCCTTCAATCTGGCACCGGTCAGCCTGCTGGCTGCCGCTGGCCGGTCTGGAAACGGATGCACGCGGGTGCGCGTCACCCGCCCGCGGCGACAGACGTCGCCCCGGGCCGACCGAAGTATGCAGGATCGGGCCGGCGCGCCGGACCTGGCCGCGCTGCCCGCCAAGCGCAGGCTTAGCCCGGGCGCTTCATCTGGCAGGAAGTCGGCTGCGCTGCCACATACTGGTCCATCAGCGCATCGGTCTTCCAGCCAAAGCCGGTGTTTTCCTGGTCGAACTTGATCTCCTTGCCGTCGACCTTGGTCCAGGTAGCCACCACCAGCGACTGCTGGGCCTGGTGGTCCGAACCGCGCATCTCCACCGTACCGTTCAGGCTGTCGGCCTTCATCCCTTCGAGCACCTTGGCCACCTTGACCGGATCGGTCGACTTGGCATCCGTGAACGCCTTGCCCAGCATGGCGATGCCGGTATAGGCGGCCATCACGTAGAAGTCGTCGTTGTACTTCTTCTTGAAGCCTTCGATGACATCGCCGCCCTTGAAGCCCTTGTTGTTGGGGTTGTAGTAGCCGACGTACTTGACACGTCCGGCTTCCGACGGCCCCATGGCGGTCGGCACGCCGGTGGTGGCGCCGTAGTAGGTGTAGTAGTTGGTGGTCAGGCCCGCGTCCTTGCCGGCCTTGATCAGCAGGGCCAGGTCGCTGCCCCAGTTGCCGGTGATCACGGTGTCGGCGCCGGAGGCCTTGATCTTGGCCGCGTACGGGGCAAAGTCCTTGACCTGGGCCAGCGGGTGCAGGTCGTCGCCGACGATCTGGATGTCCGGACGCTTGCGCTTCAGGTAGTCCTTGGCGGCGCGCGCCACCTGGTGGCCGAAGGAGTAGTTCTGGTTGATCAGGTAGACCTTCTTGACGCCGGGATCCTTGGCCAGGTAAGTGGTCAGCGCTTCCATCTTCATGTCGGAGTTGGCGTCCAGGCGGAAGTGCCAGTAGTTGCACTTGCTGTTGGTCATGTCCGGGTCCACCGCGGCGTAGTTCAGGTAGACGATCTCCTTGCCCGGATTACGCTCGTTGTGCTTGGCCACCGCGTCTTCCAGCGCCAGGCCCACCGAGGAGCCATTGCCCTGCACGATGTAGCGGATGCCCTGGTCCACCGCCTGCTTGAGGATGGTCAGGCTTTCCTGCGGCGAGAGCTTGTTGTCGAAGCCAACCACTTCAAACTTGTGCCCGCCACCCCAGTTTTTCTGGTTGGCGATGTCCGCGACGAACTGCCAGCTCTTGAGCTGGTTCTGGCCCACCGGCGCCATCAGGCCGGACAGCGGATCGATAAAGGCGATCTTCACCGTATCGGCAGCCGCGACCCCGGAACCCATTGCCGCGAAAATGGCCGTGGCGGCCACGAGCGGACGCAATCTGATCATGCTTGTCTCCTTCGGTTTTATTGTTGGCTGTAATTTCCGGTTCGCGGCGGCGCCCTCTCCCGAAACCTCGGCGCGCCTCGAACCTTCGTGCAGGCGCCGGCCGTATGGCCGGCAAGGATTGGCGGCTCTGTGGCCGCCTTCGCTTGGGGTCAGGCCGCCGGCAGGCGGTAGTCCTTGAATTGCTCGCGCAGCTTGAGTTTCTGCATCTTGCCGGTGGCGGTCAGCGGAATCTCGGTAACAAAAGCCACATCGTCGGGGATCCACCATTTGGCGACCTTGCCTTCGAAGTATTTGAGCAACTCCTCGCGCGTCACCTCGGCACCGGGCCGCTTCATCACGACCAGCAGCGGGCGCTCATCCCATTTGGGGTGATAGCAGGAGATACAGGCCGCCATATGCACCGCGGGATGGGCGGCTGCCACGTTCTCGATATCGATCGAGGAGATCCACTCGCCGCCGGACTTGATCACGTCCTTGCTGCGGTCGGTGATCTGCATATAGCCGTCGGGATCGATGGTGGCCACGTCGCCCGTGGGGAACCAGCCATCCACCAGCGGCGAAGCGTCGTTGCGGTAGTAGTGCTCGATCACCCAGGGACCGCGCACGTGCAGGTCGCCGAAGGCCTTGCCGTCCCAGGGCAGTTCGTTGCCGTCGCCGTCGACAATCTTCATGTCCACGCCGTAGATCACGCGGCCCTGCTTTTCCTGGATCTTCTGCCGCTCGTCTTCCGGCAGGCCGTCGTGGCTAGCCAGCAGGCTGCACGACGTGCCCAGCGGCGACATCTCGGTCATGCCCCAGGCGTGGATGGTTTCCACGCCCAGTTCCTTGAGCGTGCGGATCATGGCCGGCGGCGCCGCCGAGCCACCGATCACGGTGCGATGGAACGTGGAGAACTTGAGCTTGTTGGCCTGCACGTACTGCAGCAAGCCCAGCCACACCGTGGGCACGCCGGCCGAGAAGGTCACCTTCTCCAGCTCGAACAATTCGTAGAGTGAGGCGCCGTCGAGCTTGGCGCCCGGCAGCACCAGCTTGGCCCCGACCAGCGGCACCGAATACGGCAGGCCCCACGCGTTGACGTGGAACATCGGCACCACGGGCAGGATCACGTCGCGCGCCGAGCACCCCAGCGCATCCGGCAGCGCGGATGCGTAGGAATGCAACACGGTGGAACGGTGCGAATACAGCGCGCCCTTGGGGTTGCCGGTGGTGCCGGAGGTGTAGCACAGGCTGGACGCTGTGTTCTCGTCGAACTGCGGCCAGGCGTAGTTGCCGTCCTGCGCGTCGATCAGGTCTTCGTAGCACAGCAGCGGCACCTTGGCGTCGGCCGGCATATGCGCGCGGTCGCTCATCATCACCCAGCCCTTCACGCCCGGGCAATGCGCCGCCACGCCTTCCACCAGCGGCAGGAAGGTGGCATCGAAGAAGACGTACTGGTCCTCGGCGTGATTGATGATGTAGGCGACCTGCTCAGGGAACAGGCGCGGGTTGACGGTATGGCATACCGCCCCCGAACCCGACACCGCGTAGTAGATCTCCAGGTGGCGATAGCCATTCCAGGCCAGCGTGCCGACACGGTCGCCCGACTGCACGCCCAGCGCGGCAATGGCCTGGGCCAGTTTGCGGGCACGCAGCTCGCAGTCGCGATAGGTATAGCGGTGCAGATCGCCTTCGGTCCGTCGCGAGACGATTTCCGTGCCGCCATAGTGGCGGGCGGCGTGCTTGATGATGGAGGAAATGAGCAGGGGTTCGCTCATCATTTGACCCATCAATGCCATGGAATAGTCTCCTGAAATTTTTTGAGATTCGTTAGAAAAACGAACAACCGTTCTATTTTTTGGCCGATTGTTGCCATCCATTGATGAAACGTCAACGGGAATCCTTTGTGCAGCGCCATATCCGGAAGGCTGGGTTGCTGCACTCCGGCCCCATCGCGGTGCGTCGGGGACGGGACTTAAGGAATAACCGGAAACATTGTGGTGGCAACGGCGGTCAGAGATGCGAACGACGGCGTGGAAGTACAATACCGCCTGCCATGTTGCACCTCAACATGTCGTTTTCCCTAGCCTGCAAGCGCACTTGCGAGAAATTCGACATGCTGGCGCTGCAGTGCCCAGCCACCCACAGTGATGCCTCAGTGAACTCTCCCGAGCCAACCGGCGCCCCCCGCGCCTTGCCTGAAGCCGCCAGCCCCGCCCAACTGGACGCGGCTGCGGCCGTCCCGCCGTTCACGACCGTGCCCGGCTTTGCCGACCTGGGAGCGCGCTTCTTTACCCGGCTTGCCCCGACGCCGCTACCCTCCCCACGGCTGGTAAGCGTATCGCCGGCGGCCGCCGGCCTGCTGGGCTGGAACGCGGATGATGCAACACAGCGTAGCTTCATCGAAATTTTTGCAGGAAATCACGTACCCGAGTGGGCGGATCCTCTTGCCAGCGTCTATTCCGGCCACCAGTTCGGCGTCTGGGCCGGCCAGCTGGGCGACGGGCGCGCGATCCGCCTGGCGGAAGCGCGCACCGCCGGCGGCCCCTGGGAAATCCAGCTCAAGGGCGCGGGCATGACGCCCTACTCGCGCATGGCAGACGGCCGCGCCGTGCTGCGCTCCTCGATCCGTGAATACCTGTGCTCGGAAGCCATGTTCGCGCTGGGCGTGCCCACCACCCGCGCCATGTGCATCGTCGGCTCGGACGCTCCTGTGCGACGCGAAACCATCGAGACCGCCTCCGTGGTGACACGGCTGGCGCCCTCCTTCATCCGTTTCGGCCATTTCGAGCATTTCGCCGCGCGCGAGGATATCGGCGCGCTGCGCCAGCTCGCGGACTTCGTCATCAACCGCTTCATGCCGGAATGCCGCGAGGACAAGCAGCCGTACCAGGCGTTGCTGCGCGAAGTCTCGCTGCGCACCGCGGACCTGATGGCGCATTGGCAGGCGGTAGGCTTCTGCCACGGCGTGATGAATACCGACAATATGTCGATTCTCGGCCTGACCATCGACTACGGCCCCTTCGGCTTCCTCGATGCCTTCGACGCCAACCACATCTGCAACCACACGGACACGCAGGGCCGCTACGCCTACAGCCAGCAGCCGCAGGTTGCGTTCTGGAACCTCCATTGCCTGGCCCAGGCGCTGATGCCGCTGTGGCGCGAGGGCGATGGCAAGGACGAAGGCGAAGCCGGCAAGGCCGCCACCGATGCCGCGGTGCAAGCCGCGCGCGCCGCGCTCGATCCGTTCCGCGAGCGCTATGCCGCGGCCTTTTTCCGGCAATACCGCGACAAGCTGGGCCTGCGTCCAACGGGCGCCGGCGACGAGGACGACGAACCGCTGCTGACCGACCTGTTCCAGTTGCTCCACACACAGCGCGTGGACTACACCTTGTTCTGGCGCAATCTCGCCCGCATCTCTTCCGTCGATGGCAGCCAGGATGCGCCGGTGCGCGACCTGTTCCTGGATCGCGCGGCATGGGATGCCTGGGCCGACAAGTACCGCGCACGGCTGCGTGCCGAGAACTCCGTCGACGCCGCGCGGGCGGTGGCCATGCTGGCGGTCAACCCCAAGTACGTACTGCGCAACCACCTGGCCGAAACCGCCATCCGCCGTGCTCGCGAGAACGATTTCAGCGAGGTTGACCGCCTGCTGGCTGTGCTGTCGCGCCCTTTCGACGAGCAGCCCGAAGCGGAAGGCTATGCCGCGTTGCCGCCGGACTGGGCCGCGGGGCTGGAAGTGAGCTGTTCGTCATAAGCACGCGGCCACGCTGTAAGGATTGGCAGTCGAGATACGACCAACTGGCCGTGGGTGACGAAAAGCGATCGTTTCCCAGCCAACCAGAAAGGAAAGCCGGATATGACCACGCAAAAGACCGAAGCCGAGTGGCGCGAGCAACTCTCCGACATCGAATACCGCGTTGCCCGCGAGGCGGCCACCGAAAGGCCCTTCACCGGCCGCTACTGGGACCACTGGGAGCGCGGCACCTACCGCTGCGTCGGCTGCGGCACGCCGCTGTTCGAAGCCAGCACCAAGTTCGACGCCGGTTGCGGCTGGCCCAGCTACTTCCGCCCCATCAACGGCGAGGTGATCGATGAGCACACCGACCGCACCCACGGCATGGTACGGGTGGAAGTCCGCTGCAAGGAATGCGGCAGCCATCTCGGCCATGTTTTCGAAGATGGCCCTGCGCCCACCGGTCTGCGCTACTGCATCAACTCGGCTGCGCTAAAATTCGATGAGCGCGACCCCGCCGACTTCGATGCGGGTGACGCCGCGCCGACATCGCCCGACACGCCGCGCTAAGCCCGAACCGCCCGCGCGGCGGTTCGCCGCCAACCCTGTCCTCGACCTTGCGTCGCTCAATCCAGTCCGCATGAAATTCCTGTTCGACCTGTTTCCGGTCATCCTGTTCTTCGTCGCCTTCAAGTTCGCGGGCATCTACGCCGCCACCGGAGTGGCCATCGCCGCCACCGTGGTGCAGATCGGCTGGGTCTGGCTGCGCCACCGCAAGGTCGAGCCGATGCAGTGGGTCAGCCTGGTGATCATCTCGGTGTTCGGCGGCGCCACGCTGCTGCTGCACAACGAGACCTTCATCAAGTGGAAGCCCACCGTGCTGTACTGGCTGTTTGCCGCCACGCTGACGCTGTCGGCGCTGATCTGGCGCAAGAACCTGATCCGCGCCATGCTGGGCAAGCAGGTGACCATGCCGGAAGCCGCCTGGGGCAAGCTCAACGCCGCCTGGGCCGCCTTCTTCGCCGTGATGGGCGTGGTCAACCTCTACGTGGCGTACCAGTTCTCCACCGATGCCTGGGTCAATTTCAAGCTGTTCGGCAGCATGGGCCTGATGCTGGTGTTCATCCTGGCGCAAAGCGTCTGGCTGTCGCGCCACATGCAGGAAAACACCTCCGAGTAAGCGCCCCGGCGGGCCGTTCCCGCCGCGCCTTCCAAGACTGACCGTCCGGCCCCGGCCGGACTCCCACCAGGACAAGCACAAACGCCGATGGCCGCAGAACCCGCACAAATCGAAGCCCTGCTGCGCGCAGCCCTTTCTCCCTCCCGCGTAGAGGTGCGCGACGACAGCGCGCTGCACGCCGGCCATGCCGGCGCCGCCTCCGGCGGCGGGCACTATCACGTGACCATCGTCAGCGGGCAATTTGCCGGCAGCACCAGGGTGGCACGCCACCGCATGGTGTATGATGCGCTGCGCGATCTGTTCCCCACGCAAATCCATGCGCTGGCAGTGACGGCGCTGACCGACCAAGAACTTGAATCCCGCGAAACCTCCCGCGATTCCTCGAGCAACTCTCAGACCTGATTCCATGAAGACCACAGTCCTCTCGTTCAGCCTGGCGGCTGTGCTTGCCGCTGGCAGCTTGCCCGCCCTCGCCCAGAACGCCGCCGTCGTGAATGGCAAGGCGATCCCCTCGGCCAAGCTGGACAAGCTGATAGCCGGCACCGGACAGCCTCCCAGCGCAGAACTGCGCGACCGTGCCCGCACCATGCTGATCGACCGTGAGCTGCTGCTGCAGGAAGCCAACAAGCGCGGCCTGACCCAGCGCGATGACCTGCAGGAACAACTGGAACAGGCCAAGCTCAATGTGCTGGCCGGTGCCGTCTTCGAAGACTACGTCAAGACCCACGGCGCCAGCGACGAAGAACTGCGCAAGCAATACGACAAGATCAAGTCCCAGTTCGGCAGCGGCAAGGAATACCACGCCCGCCACATCCTGGTGGAAAAAGAAGCCGACGCGCGCGCCATCATCGCCAAGATCAAGGCCGGCGCCAAGTTCGAAGACCTGGCCAAGGCCTCGTCCAAGGACCCGGGCTCCGCGGCCAACGGCGGCGATCTTGACTGGGCCAACAGCAGCAGCTACGTGCCGGAATTCTCCGCCGCCATGACGGGGCTGAAGAAGGGCCAGATGACCGAGACCCCGGTCAAGACCCAGTTCGGCTGGCACATCATCCAGCTCGACGACGTGCGCGACGCCAAGATCCCGACCTTCGAAGAAGTCAAGCCGCAGCTGGTGCAGATGCTGATGGGCGACCAGAACTGGCAGCGCGAGCAGTTCCAGGCGATGATGAAGTCGCTCAAGGAAAAGGCCAAGATCCAGTAAGCTGGATTCAGCCCTGGCAGTAAGACGAAACCGGCGCCGATGGCGCCGGTTTTGTTTTTGTGGCCCGCGGCTGCGGCTTACTTCAACCGCATGTTTGCTCCCCTCTCCCACTTGTGGGAGAGCAAGCCGGGGGAGAGGGAGTGACAGCCGTCGTCATTTCAGACGGTTTTGGCGCGTCTTGCCTGCTTCGTTCAGTACCTCGGGCGGCTCGCCCAGCGTACCCAGATACCCATGCGCAGCCCCCCGCAGCCGCCGCATCAGCCGCGGAAAATCGATTTCCTCCCCTTCGTCGATGCAGGCATGCGAGATCAGGCCGTAGACGATGGCCTGCAGCGTCACCGAGGCCTCCTCGATCACCGGGGCTGGCGGCGCGTCGGCGGCGCTTTGCAGCGCCCGGCTCCACAGCACCACGAACCTCCCATACATCTTTCGATACGCCGCGCGCCCCGAATAGTGCCGCTCCAGCAGGTAGACCGGCCCCCACCGCTCCGGCGTCTCCCGGTGGTGCCCGACATTGACGGCAATCAGCGCGTCCACGATCACTGCGATGGGCTCGCCCCGGCGTTGCGCCAGGCATTCGTCCATGGACTGCACGATGCGCTTGGCACGCAGATGCAGGCAAACACGGGCCAATTCTTCCTTGCTGCCGAAGTACTCATAGAAGGTACCCAGCCCCACCCCGGCCAGGTCGACGATGGCGCGAATCGTCACTTGCCCGTAATCCTGCCCGGCCAAAAGCCGAACAAAGGCCTCCTGAATGGCCAGCGAGGTCTGCCACGAGCGCGACTGCACCGGCTTGCGGCGAGGTTTTTCCGGGCCTTTCTGCTGTGGGTTCATGGTGCTCCGAAAGCCGAACATGCAGGCTGGGCATTGTATCTAGAATGACCTTTCGAATCTAACGGGCGGCAGCGAGCCCTGCCAGTCCGGCCCAAGGAGACAGCCCGCAATGAACGCCACCCATGCCATCACCAACCAGGTCCCCGAACTCAAGGACTACAACCTCTACACCAGCGACCCCGGCATCCGGCGTGCCGTGGAACGCGCCGGCGCGGCCTGGAACGAAGCCGAGCTTGAACGCCAGGGCGCGGTACTCGGCGCCGAGGCAACCATCCGCCACGCCGAGGATGCCAACCGCCACCACCCCGAGCTGCATACGCACTCGCGCATCGGCGAGCGCATCGACCAGGTCCGCTTCCACCCCGGCTGGCACGCGATGATGACCATCGCGCGCAGGAGCGGCCTGGCCAACCTGCCCTTCGCCGATACGCGCCCGTCCGCCTGGGCCTCGTATGCAGCCTCGCTTTACATGCACTGCCAGATCGAGTCCGGCTCGCTCTGCCCCACCAACATGACCCAGGCCTGCATCCCCGTGCTGCGCAAGGAGCCGGACCTGTTCGCGCAGCTCGGCGGCAAGCTGCTGACCCCGGCCTACGATCCGCGCGACATCCCCATCGAGCAAAAGCCGTCGATCAACGTAGGCATGGGCATGACGGAGAAGCAAGGCGGCTCCGACGTGCGCGCCAATACCACCCGCGCGGTACCCGGCCGCGGCGAGGGACGCGGCGCCGAGTACCTGATCACTGGCCACAAGTGGTTCTTCTCCTCGCCGATGTCGGATGCCCACCTGGTACTGGCCAATACCGAAGCCGGCTCCTCCTGCTTCTTCGTGCCGCGCTGGCGGCCCGACGGCAGCAAGAACCCCATCGAGATCCAGCGCCTGAAGGACAAGGTGGGCAACCGTTCCAACGCCAGCAGCGAAGTGGAATTCCGTGAAGCCTGGGGCATCATGGTGGGCGACGAGGGCCGCGGCATTCCCACCATCCTGGAGATGGCCACCTACAGCCGCCTGAACTGCGCACTCTCCAGCGCGGGCTTCCTGCGCCAGGCGCTGGTGCAGTGCCTGCACTATGCGCGCCACCGCAGCGCCTTCGGCAAGCCGCTGATCCGCCAGCCGCTGATGGTCAGGCTGCTGGCCGACATGGCGCTGGAGGCGGAAGCCGCGATGCTGCTGGCGATGGACCTGGCCACCGCCTTCGAAGCCACCGGCGATCCCGCCCGTCTCGCATGGCGCCGCATCCTCACGCCCGCCTCCAAGTTCTGGATCTGCAAGCGCGCGGTTGAAATGACCGGCGAGGCAATGGAAGTTTTCGGCGGCAACGGCTATGTGGAGGAAGGCCCGATGGGCCGGCTGTTCCGCGAAGCGCCCGTCAACTCGATCTGGGAAGGCTCGGGCAACGTGATGTGCCTGGACGTGCTGCGCGCCATCGGCCGCAACCCAGAGGATTACCTGCGCGTGCTGGACCAGATGAGCGTCGTGGGCGCGGGCGAGCCGCGCATCCAGGCCAGCGTGGCGGCATTGCGCGCGGCGCTGCGCCTGCCCGAGGAAGAGCAGCAGGCCGAGGCCCGCCGCACCACCGCGCGGCTGGTGCTGACCGCCCAGGCCTGCCTGATGCTCCAGCATGCCGATGCGGCCACCGCCGGCGCCTTCCTGGCCAGCCGCTTCGACCCGGAATGGGGTGCCGTCATGGGCATCAGCGCGGGCGGTGGCGATGCCGCGCGCATCCTCGAACAGGCCTGGGCCGCCTGACGCTGTCCTTGCGGACAAGATGCGCCTCGCAGGATGGATCGCCGGTCAGGCTGCGCAGAGTTCCAGCAGTTGTTCGTCGCGGAAGCCCCATTGCGCCGGGTCCTCGAAGCTCACGATGGTGTCTTCCGCCTCGCTCAGGTCCAGTGTTTCGGGGCCCACCTGCGCGGCCTCGCTCAGCGAGTAGAACACCTTGACCCGCGGGCGCAGCGGCTCGTTGTCGTTCTGTGCAAACACCACCGCCAGCCGTCCGGAGCGCAAGCGCAGCACCGTGCCCAGCGGATAGATGCCGATCGACCTGGTGAAAGCCTGGAACACGGTGCGGTCGAACAAGGTATCGACCCGCACCGCCATGTATTCGAGCGCCCGCGCCGGCGTCCAGGCCTGGTGCCCCGGGCGGCTGGAGGTCAGCGAGTCATAGGTGTCGCACACCGCCGCGATCTTGGCGTGCACGCTGATCTCATGCCCATGCAGGCCGAACGGATAGCCGCGCCCGTCGATCCGTTCGTGATGGTGCACGCAGACATCGAGCGGGATATTGCTGTAGAGCCTGGCCTCGTTGAGGATGCGATAGCCGACGGACGGATGGCGCTGCACCATGGCCATCTCCGCGGCGGTCATGTCGCCACGCTTGTGCAGTACCTGGGTGGGAATGGAAATCTTGCCGATATCGTGCACCAGGCCCGCCAGGCCGAGTTGCTGCACCTCGCCATTGTCCAGCCCGAGGGTACGTCCGAGCGCGATCATCAACGCGCAGACCGCGAAGGAATGCAGATAGGTGTAGTCGTCCCGGACCTTGAGCCGCGCCAGCGCGATCAGGGCCTGCGAATGGCGCGTCAGCGAATTCGATACGGAGTCGACCAGCATCAGGGCGCCCTCCACTTCGAGCGCGCGGCCCATGCGGGCGTCGGTGAACATCGAGCCGACCACCGCCTTGCCGTTCTTCATGACTTCCCGCGCGAGCCCGAACTCCACCTCCAGCGATACCGCCGATTGCGGCACGGCGCTGGCCGGCTCGTCGGCCACGGGTTTCACGCTCAGCGATCCGGTTGCCGCCAGCTGCACGGGCGGCGGAATGCCTTTGCCCTTGAGCAGGTCGATCCATACCTCCTCGACCTTGGAGGCAATCATCTGGTCGATCTGTTCCTGGCTGTTCACCAGGAACCGCGACCGCCAGAAGGGATGCTCAATCCATGGCCCGCCCACCCTGGCCACGAACATTCCAACTTGAAGCTGCCGGGTCTTGATCCGCTTCAGCATGCCAGCTCCTCGCGTACAGATTGAATAAGGCGTGGTCGCTTAACGGCAGCAAGCCGGAATACTTTAGGGCTGACGGATTCTTTCCGTGCCGCCAACGCCAGCCCCGCCATGCGGGATGGCTATGATTTTGCCCACAATCGGTAGTTTCCAGGAACGGACTTAGCCGGGAAACCGGCGCATCGACGCACGACGCTTCCGGCCCGGGCGCGGCGAGGCCGAACATAAGCCTCACAGGGCAGCAGGGATTACGGTGGATGGATCCGGGGCGAAGCCGCGCGGCTCCACGGAGCCGGCGCTGACGCGGGCACCTCAGCCCTTGCCCTGCCCCTTGCCGGCAGCGGCCTTCCCCCGGGGCCGCCTGACGACACGCGCTGGCGCGGCCTCCGCCTCCCCGGCCTGGGCTGACTTCATGAAGCTGCTTTCGCTGGTGGTCACGCCCACCACCCTGGCGAGCTGCCGGCTTACGCTGACGTAGGCATGGCCCATGCGGGCATCGAAGTACAGCGCGTCGCCGCGCGCCAGGTGCACCTTCTCGCCGTTGTCGAAATGCACCTCGACCTCGCCGGTGAGCACGTAGACAAATTCCTCGCCGGGATGGCGGGCGAAGTCCTCGGGGCCTTCGATGCGGCGCGCATGCACGGTGCCGATCACCGGGCTCATCTGCTTGCCCACCGCCTCGGTGCCAAGAAACTCATAGGAAAACGAAGAGCCCCGGTAGGTCACGCCCTCGCCGGCCCGCGTCACGACGGGCCCCTGGAACGGCGACGTCTTCACGCCCGCGCCGGCGAACATCGAGCCCATATCCATCTGCAGCGCCTTGCCCAGCGCGGCAAAATTCTCGTAGCCCAATGCAAGTTGCCCGCGTTCCGCGCGCGAGATGGTGGTGATGGAAACACCGGAGAGTTCGGCGAGGTGCGCGAGCGTCCAGCCGAAGGCCTTGCGCGCCGTGCGCAGACGCTTGCCAAAGGTCTCGCGGTCGAGCGTGCGCGAGTCGTCGCCAGACTCGTCGCTGTCGTCGCTGCCGCGCCCCGGGGCGATATGTGTTTTCAAGCCTGCGTCCTTTTTTCCGTTGGGCCGGATGCTATCAGACGGCACCGCCGGGTACATCCCATGCTGCTCACTCTAGTGGAAAATTTGCGTATTCGCAATTTGCATATTCGCAAATTCTTGAATACACTCACTCGCATTCCAAAGCACTCGCGTCCTGTCATCCGGGTCGCGGGCCAGGGCGGCCATGGCATCCGGACACTGGCGGCGCTGGGGCAAAACCTGCGCCGCGCTGGCGCCCGCGCTTCCCGCCTCGTCCGGGCTTACCCGAGAACGGGCCCGCGCTGCAGCATCGACCTGAATCGCATCTGTCCTCCAACCGCCCAACCAGGAGTTCACCACCGTGCGTGTCTTCAGTGCCTCCCTCGCCACCGAAACCAACACCTTCGCGCCGATGCCGACGGGCCTCGCTTCCTTCCGGGACCGCGGCTACTTCCCCGCCGGCCAGCATCCCGGCCAGATGACCTTCTTCTCCGGCCCGCTGTGGGCCGCCCGGCTGCGTGGCAAGGAGCGCGGCTGGCAGTTGTCCGAAGGCATGGTGGCCGGCGCGCAGCCCAGCGGCACCACCACCCGCCATGCCTACGAAACCCTGCGCGACGAACTGCTGGCCGACCTGCGCGCGGCACTGCCGGTGGACATGGTGCTGCTCGGCCTGCACGGCGCGATGGTGGCCGAGGGCTACGACGACTGCGAGGGCGACCTTCTGCAGCGCGTGCGGGCCATGGTCGGGCCCGGCGTGGTGATCGGCGCGGAGCTGGATCCGCACAGCCACCTGACGCCGGAGATGGTGGCGCACGCCGACCTGCTGATCGCCTTCAAGGAATACCCGCACACCGACGTGCTGGAGCGCGCGCTGGAACTGGTCGACCTGTGCGCGGCCAAGGTGGAAGGCAAGGTCCGGCCGGTGGCGTCGGTGGTCGACTGCGAGATGATCGTCACCGTCCATACCTCGCGCGAGCCCGCGCGCGGCTTCGTGGACCGCATCCAGTCGCTGGAAGGCCGGGACGGCGTGCTGTCGGTCTCCATAGCGCACGGCTTCTCCTGGGGCGACGTGCCGGGCATGGGCACCAAGGTGCTGGTCTACACCGATGGCGACCAGGCCAGGGCCGATGCGCTGGCCCGCCAGCTGGCCGATGAGTTGATCGGCATGCGCGAGGCGCTCACGGTGCCCTACCCGGACATCGACACCGCGCTCGACGAGGCGCTGGCCTTCGACGGCGGACCCGTGGTGCTGGCCGATGGCGCCGACAACCCGGGCGGCGGCGCGGCAAGCGACTCCACCTTCATCCTGCGCCGCATGATCGAGCGCGGCATCGGCAACGCGGCGATCGGCCCGATGTGGGACCCGATCGCGGCGCGCATCGCCTTCGACGCCGGCGTCGGCGCGCGGCTGGCGATGCGAATCGGCGGCAAGATCAGCCCTCTCTCGGGCGATCCGCTGGACCTGGACTGCACGGTCAAGGCGCTGCAAGCCGACATGGTCATGACCGGCTTGTCGAACACCCCGGTACAGATGGGCGACTGCGCGCTGGTGGAAGCCAACGGCATCGACATCGTGCTGATCACGCTGCGCAACCAGGCGATGGGCACGGACCTCTTCACACAGCTGGGATGCGACCTTGCCCGCAAGAAGATCATCGTGGTCAAGTCCTCGCAGCATTTCTACGCGTCGTTCTCGAAGGTGGCGAAGCACGTGATCTACGCGGGCGCCCCCGGTGCCGTGACGCTCGATCTCACAACGCTGCCCTACCGCAAGGTTCGCCGTCCCAAGTGGCCGCTCGACAGCGCCGCGGCCTGAGCACCGCCCGCCTGTCTACAACGATAACGACGATAACGACGACAAAGGAGACTCGCAGATGAAACTGAATGCCCCGCTGTCCGCCGCCCTCGCGGCGAGCGCCCTCGCCCTGGCTGGTGCCAGCCTTCCCGTGCTGGCCCAGACCAAGACGCTCAAGGTGGTGGCGCACGCCGACCTGAAGATCCTCGACCCGACCTTTACCACGGCCTACATCACGCGCAACTTCGGCTACATGGTGTACGACACGCTGTTCGCGCAGGATGCAAGCGGCAAGCCGCAGCCCCAGATGGTGGAGAAGTACAGCAGCTCGAAGGACGGCAAGCAGTGGAGCTTCACCTTGCGCCCCGGCCTGAAATTCTCGGATGGCAGCCCCGTCACTGCCGCCGACGCAGTCGCATCGCTGCAGCGCTGGGGCGCGCGCGACAGCCTGGGCCGCGCCATGGGCGATGCCGGCGCGGAGTGGAAGGCCGTCGACGCGCGCAATTTCACGCTGACGCTCAAGGAGCCCTTTGGCATGGTGCTCGACGCGCTGGCCAAGCCCTCGGGATTTCCCCCGGTGATCCTGCCCGAGCGCCTGGCCAGGATGCCAGCCACCGCGCCGCTGCCCGAGGTGATCGGCTCCGGCCCCTTCGTCTTCAAGCGCGACGAATGGGTACCGGGCAACAAGGCGGTATTCGTGCGCAACCCGCACTACGTGGCGCGCAGCGAACCGGCGAGCGGTCTCGCCGGCAGCAAGAAGAGCCAGTTCGAGCGCGTCGAATGGCTCTACCTGCCGGACGCCAACAGCGCCATCGCGGCGCTCAAGCGCGGCGAGGTCGATCTGGTCGAACAGGTGCCGCCCGACTATATCGCCCCGCTGCGTGCCGACACCAGCGTCAAGATCGGCTCGGGCGGCGCCTACCAGGGCGTGCTGGTGATGAACCAGCTCCATCCGCCCTTCAACAACCCGAAGGTACGCCAGGCCTTCCTGCAGGCAGTGAGCCAGGACCGCTTCACCGCGGCCATGGGGTATCCGCTCGATATGCGCATGAACTACTGCGCCACCTATTTCATCTGCGGCGGCGCCAACGATACGTCGGCCGGTGCCGAACCCTACCGCAAGGCCGACCTGGCCCGCGCCAAGCAGTTGCTGGGCGCGGCCGGCTACAAGGGCGAGAAGGTGGTGGTGCTGGTACCGACCGACGTGCCCCAGCTCAACGCCGAAGCCCTGATGGCGGCGCAGACCATGCGCAGCATGGGCATGAACGTGGACATGCAGAACATGGACTGGGCCTCCATCGGCGCGCGCCGCGCCAAGCGCGACGCGCCCGAGGCCGGCGGCTGGAATATGTACGTGACCGTGGCGGGCGAGTTCGATTCGAATTCACCGGTCACCAATGCCTACCTCAGCGCCGCTTGCGGCAACAGCCTGCCCGGCTGGCCCTGCGACAAGCCGCTCGACGAGCTGCGCACAGCCTGGATCCGCGAGACCGTGCCGGCCAGGCGCAAGGAACTGCTCGATGCGTTCCAGAAGCGCGCCTATGAGGCCGTGCCCTACGTGAACGCCGGCCAGTACTCGGCGGCCTTCGCGGCGCGCGCCAGCCTCAAGGGCATCGACAAGCTGTGGGCCGGCATGCCCACGGTCTGGATGCTCGACAAGTAAGAAAGAGAACGAAGAACGACCCCACCGAGGAGACACGACGATGGGCTACCTGCTCAGACGCCTGGCCGCGACGCTACCCGTGATGGCGGTGGTAGCCGTGGTGGTATTCCTGCTGATCCACCTGTCGCCGGGCGACCCGGCGGCGCTGATCGCCGGCGACCTCGCGACGGTCGACGACATCGCCAGGCTGCGCGGCGCGCTGGGCCTTGACCAGCCGCTGTGGCGGCAGTTCGCGCTGTGGACCGGCCGGCTTGCCACCGGCGATCTCGGCACCTCGATCTTCACCCAGGTACCGGTGGCCCGGTTGCTGGCGCAGCGCCTGGAGCCCACCGTCTCCATCGCCGCGCTGACGATGCTGCTGACCTTGCTGGTCGCGGTGCCGCTGGGCACGCTGGCGGCCTACCGCGCCGGCAGCTGGATCGACCGGCTGGTGATGCTGTTCGCGGTGCTGGCCTTCTCGCTGCCGGTGTTCCTGGTGGGCTACCTGCTGGTTTATGCCTTCGCCATCCAGCTGCCGTGGTTCCCGGTACAGGGCTACGCGCGCCTTGCCGACGGCGCCGGCGAATGGTTGCGCAGCCTGGTGCTGCCCTGCATCAATCTGGCGCTGGTCTATATCGCGCTGGTGACCCGCATGACGCGCGCCACCGTGCTCGAAGTGCTGCACGAGGACTACATCCGCACCGCGCGCGCCAAGGGCCTGGGCGTGCTGCCGGTGCTGGGCCATGCGCTGCGCAACGCGGCGATCCCGATCGCCACCACGATCGGCGTCGGCATCGCGCTGCTGATCGGCGGCGTGGTCGTTACCGAGACCGTGTTCGCCATTCCCGGCGTCGGCCGCCTGGTGGTCGACTCGGTACAGCGTCACGACTACCCGGTGATCCAGAGCGTGCTGCTGATCTCGGCCGGCGTGTACGTGCTGATCAACCTGATGATCGACCTGAGCTACCGGCTGTTCGATCCGCGCATCAAGTACTGAGCGCCTTTCCTTGCCGCGAGACCTGCTGACATGACCACTTCCCTGCCCGTGACCGAAGGCGCCGCCCCCGAAGGGGTGGCCGCCGACGACGCGCCCTTCGTGCTGCCGCGCTGGCACTGGGCGCGCAAGCATCCCACGCTGATCATCGGCGCGCTGCTGCTGATCGCGATCGCCGTGCTCTCCATCGGCGCGCCCTGGATTGCCACCATCGACCCCCAGGACATCGACCCGCTGGCGCGCATGCAGCCGCCCTCGGCCGAGCACTGGTTCGGCACCGACGCGCTGGGCCGCGACGTGTTCAGCCGCGCGGTCTGGGGCGGCCGCGTCTCCATGATCGTCGGCCTCTCGGTCGGCCTGCTCGCGACCGTGCTCGGCGTGCTGCTCGGCCTCACCGCGGGCTTTGTGCGCTGGGCCGATGCCTTCGTGATGCGCGTGATGGACGGCCTGATGGCTATCCCCGGCATCTTGCTGGCGATCGCGCTGATGGCCGTCACGCAGGCCAGCCTGACCGCCGTGATCGTCGCCATCACCATCCCCGAGGTTCCGCGCGTGGTGCGGCTGGTGCGCTCGCTGGCGCTGACCCTGCGCGAGCAGCTCTTCGTCGAGGCGGCGCATGCGGTAGGCACCCGCCTGCCGGTGATCCTGGCGCGCCACGTGGTGCCCAATATGGTGGCGCCCCTGATCGTGCAGGCCACGTTCGTGGCCGCCGCCGCCGTGCTGACCGAAGCGGCACTGTCTTTCCTCGGCGTAGGCGTCCCGGCGMAGACGCCAAGCTGGGGCAACATGATGGCCGAGGGCCGCAACTTCGTGGCCGTGGCCTTCCACATCATCCTGTACCCCGGCATCCTGCTGGCCGCGACGGTGCTGGCGATCAACCTGCTGGGCGACGGCTTGCGCGATGCGCTCGATCCGCGCCTGGCGCGGCAACTCTGAACCAGGGAGCGCATTCATGACGATGACGATGTCCCGCGCCGCCATGGCCACCGGCGAGCCGCTGCTCGAAGTCGACGAGCTTTACACCCATTTCGATACGCTCACCGGCCCCGCCCGCTCGGTCGACGGCGTCTCCTACACGGTATGCGCCGGCCAGACCCTTGGCGTGGTTGGCGAGTCGGGCTGCGGCAAGAGCGTGACGGCACTGTCGGTCATGCGGCTGCTGCCGACGCCGCCGGCGCGCATCCGCGGCGCCGTGCGGCTGCGCGGCACCGACCTGCTGCAGATCAGCGAGCGCGAGATGCGCCGCATCCGCGGCAACCGCATCTCGATGATCTTCCAGGAGCCGATGACCTCGCTGAACCCGGTGCTCACGATCGGCCGCCAGATCGCCGAGACGGTGCGCCTGCATCAGGGTGCAAGCCGTGCCGGCGCGATGCGGCGCGCGGTGGAAATGCTGCGCCTGGTGCAGATCCCCGAGCCCGAGCGCCGCGTCAACGAGTATCCGCACCAGCTGTCCGGCGGCATGCGGCAGCGCGTGATGATCGCGCTGGCGCTGGCCTGCAACCCCGAAGTGCTGATCGCCGACGAGCCCACCACCGCGCTCGACGTGACCATCCAGGCCCAGATCCTGGACCTGATCCGCCGCCTGCAGAAAGAGCTTGGCATGGGCGTGGTGATGATCACGCACGACCTCGGCGTGGTGGCGGAGTGCTGCGACCGGGTGATCGTGATGTACGCCGGGCGCAAGGTCGAGGAAGCCGATGTCACCGACCTGTTCGACCGCCCGCTGCACCCCTATACCCGCGCGCTGATGGCCTCGATGCCCTCGATGAATACCAGCAGCCAGCGCCTGGCCGAAATCCCCGGCCTGGTGCCATCGCCCCAGGAAGCGCGCCGGGGCTGCGCCTTCGCGGCGCGCTGCCCGCATGCCGACACGCGCTGCGCGCGCGAGATCCCGCAACTCACGCGCCACGGCGCAGACCATGCGGTGGCCTGCTTCGCGGTCGAGGAAGGCCGTATCGAATGCAACCAGCAAGCCCGGGAAGCCCAGGAAGCCATCGCATGAGCACCAACTCCGCAACGCCATCGCCCCTGCTCAAGGTCGACCGGCTCAAAAAGCACTACGTCGCGCCGCAGCGCTGGCTGGCGCCGCGCAAGCCGCCCATCCAGGCGGTGGATGGCGTGTCCTTCACCGTCGAGCGCGGCGAAACGCTCTCGCTGGTCGGCGAATCCGGCTGCGGCAAGACCACCACCGCCAAGTCGGTGCTGCGCCTGATCGAGCCTACCTCGGGCTCGGTGCAGCTCGACGGCGAGGAACTGGTGGGCCTGCCGGCCAGCGCCATGCGGCTGCGCCGGCGCGACCTGCAGATCATCTTCCAGGATCCCTATGCCTCGCTAAGCCCGCGCCTGACAGCCGGCGAGATCGTCAGCGAGCCGCTGCGCAATTTCGGCGTGCAGTCGCGCGCCGAGCGCAGCGAACGCGTGCAGTGGCTGTTCGGCAAGGTCGGCCTGCGGCCGGAGGCCGCGAAGAAATTCCCGCACGAATTCTCGGGCGGCCAGCGGCAGCGGCTGGGCATCGCACGCGCGCTCGCGCTCAACCCCAAGCTGATCGTCTGCGACGAACCGGTGTCGGCGCTCGACGTCTCGGTGCAGGCGCAGGTGGTCAACCTGCTGATGGACCTGCAGGCCGAGTTCGGCATCGCCTACCTGTTCGTCGCGCATGACCTGGCGGTGGTGCGCCACATCAGCCACCGGGTCGCCGTGATGTACCTGGGCCAGATCGTCGAACTGGCCGGCCGCGACACCTTGTTCTCCGCACCGCGCCACCCGTACACCGAGATCCTGCTGTCCGCGGTGCCAGTGCCCGATCCGCGCACGCCGGCCCGGCGCCTGCTACTGCAAGGCGACCCGCCGAGCCCGGCCAACCCGCCAGCGGGCTGCCGCTTTCACACACGCTGCCCGCTGGCGCAAGCCGTATGCAAGGAACAGGCGCCCGCCCTCACCGAACGGCCATCCGCCGGCGGTGGGCATCAGGTGGCCTGCCATTTCCGCTGACCGACTCGCTGCAGACCAAAATGAGGAATCCGATGTCCGATCCCAATTCCACGCACTACGACCTGCTGATCGCTGGCGGCACGGTGATCGACGGCAGCAAGGCACCCCGCTTCAGCGCCGATATCGGCGTGCGCGGCGGCCGCATCGCGGCGATCGGCAACCTGACCGGGCACACGGCCGACCGGACGCTGGACGCGGCGGGCCAGATCGTCGCGCCCGGCTTCATCGATGCGCACACGCACGATGACCAGGCCGTGCTGTCGCAGGCCACCATGCCCTTCAAGATCTCGCAGGGCGTAACGACCGTGATTGCCGGCAATTGCGGCATCAGTGCCGCCCCGTTGCGCGCCGACATGGACCTGCCCATGCCGCTGAGCCTGATCGACTCGCCGGCCGAGGGCCGCTTCACCACCTTCGCGGCTTATCTCGACGCGTTGCGCGCCACGCCAAGCTCCGTCAACGTGGCGGCGATGGTCGGGCATTCGACCCTGCGCGCGGTCACCATGCCAGCGCTCGACCGGCCCGCCAATGCCGAGGAAATTGCTGCCATGCGGGCACTGGTCGAGGAAGCCATGCAGGCCGGCGCGATCGGCCTGTCGACCGGCACCTTCTACCCGCCCGCCGCCAAGGCGACGACCGAGGAGATCATCGAGGTCTGCCGGCCGCTCAGCGCGCGCAAGGCGCTATACGTGACGCATATGCGCGACGAGTCCGACCATGTCATGCAGTCGCTGGAAGAAACCTTCCGCATCGGCCGCGAGCTCGACGTGCCGGTGGTGGTGTCGCACCACAAGGTGCAGAACACGGCAAATTTCGGCAAGAGCCAGGTCACGCTGCCATTCATCCGTGAAACCATGAAGCACCAGTGCGTCTCGCTCGACTGCTACCCGTACACGGCCGGCTCCACCATGATCCGCACCGACCGCGGCATGCTCGAAGGCCGGGTGCTGATCTCCGCCAGCCAGCCGCACCCCGAATGCGCGGGCCGCGATCTCGACGACATTGCCAGGGAATGGGGCGTGCCCAAGGACGAGGCCGCGCGCCGCCTGCAGCCCGGCAGCGCGGTCTACTTCCTGATGGACGAGAACGATGTCCAGCGCATCCTCGCGTTCGACGAAACCATGATCGGCTCCGACGGCATTCCTGTCGGCGAAAGCCCGCATCCGCGCCTGTGGGGCACCTTCCCGCGCGTACTCGGCCACTACTGCCGCGAGATCGGGCTGTTCCCGCTAGAGACGGCGGTGTGGAAGATGACCGGGCTGACGGCGCGCAACTTCGGCCTGCATCAACGCGGCACGCTGGAGGTGGGCCACCATGCCGATATCGTCGTCTTCGATGCCGCGAACGTGCGCGATGCCGCCAGCTACGAAACCCCTGCCCGACCGGCCGAAGGCATCGACACCGTGATCGTCAACGGTGCCATTACGTGGCGGCACGGCGCGCACAGCGGGGCGCGCAACGGGCAGGTGATCACACGGCAAGCCACGCCATAACGCGGGAAACGTGCCGCTTGCTTACGGACCGCCGCCACCGCCTTGATCTCGGCCACGAGTTCCGGGCGTTGCGGCTTAGCGACGCACATGCCGGCTGGCGCATACGGGACCTGAGGCGCATGAGGCGCATGCGAACCCGCTATGCCCACCGGTGCCGGCGCCGCACCCCGCCATCACCCTCGGGCCCACTTGTCAACCCGCCCAAATATCCGGCCAGCGCCCTCGGGCATTCGGCCCAAGGACCGGCAGCACGGCTACAATGGCGCGCCACACGCTTGCCGTTCACACCATGTCCACAACGTACACGCTTGTCGGAATTGCGCGCGCCAAGGCTCACCGCCGTGAAGTCCTGGTTGCCAAGCTGGCCGCGCTGCGCCTGCGCGGCGCCATGGAACCCGGTTGCCTGCGCTACCACGTGGGAGAAGACGCCGAGGATGCCGAGGTGTTTGTGCTTTATATGGAGTGGAATTCCAGGCACGCGCTGGAATCGCATCTCAACAGCGAATATGTGCGTGATTTTCACGACACCCGGCAGGAATTTCTTGAGGGTGACATCAATTTCCGGTGGCTGAACGCTGCCTGACGGCCGCCCAAGGGCCGCCATCCCGAAGTGGCCCAAAACCCGCTTTTCCGGCCGAAGCCGAACCCGTCGGCCATCCGGTTTTTCCGGCACGGCTTGTTATTCCCCCAACGCCGATCTATCACTTTGAGTGACGCTCCAGCGCATCCGGAGCGCATCACCCGGAGTACATCATGGACGTCAGGGATGGTTTCGTCGGCACCATCGGCCACACGCCGCTGATCCGGCTGGCAGGACTGAGCGCGGAGACTGGCTGCGAAATCCTGGGCAAGGCGGAATTCCTCAATCCGGGCGGTTCGGTCAAGGACCGCGCGGCGCTCTTCATCATCCGCGATGCGGAACGGCGCGGCGTGCTCAAGCCCGGCGGCACGGTGGTGGAAGGCACCGCCGGCAATACCGGCATCGGCCTGGCCCATATCTGCTCCGCGCGCGGCTATCGATGCATCGTGGTGATCCCAGACACCCAGTCCCCGGAAAAAATGGACCGCCTGCGGCTGCTCGGCGCCGAGGTGCGCCCGGTGCCCGCGGCGCCCTATGCCGACCCCAACAACTACCAGAAGGTGGCCGGGCGCCTGGCCCAGGAGACGGAAAACGCCATCTGGGCGAACCAGTTCGACAACCTGGCCAACCGCCAGGCGCATTACGAAACCACCGGCCCGGAAATCTGGCATGACACCGCCGGCAAGGTCGATGCCTTTGTCTGTTCCACCGGCACGGGCGGCACGCTGGCCGGCGTCGCGCGTTTCCTGAAGGAGAAGGAGCGCAACCCGCCCGTGCGCATCGTGCTGGCCGATCCGCACGGCAGCGGGCTGTATCACTTCGTCAAGCACCGCGAGGTCAAGGCCGAGGGCAACTCCATCACCGAGGGCATCGGCTCCAGCCGGGTCACCGCCAACCTGGCGGACACGCCGATCGACGATGCGGTCCGGATCGACGACCGGTCCTGCGTCGACACGGTTTACCGGCTGCTGCGCGAGGAAGGCTTATGGCTGGGCGGTTCGTCCGGCATCAACGTGGCGGCGGCGGCGTGGCTGGCCCGCGAGATGGGGCCCGGCCACACCATCGTTACGCTGCTGTGCGACCGCGGCGACCTGTATGCCGGGCGCCTGTTCAATGCGGACTGGCTGGCGGCCAAGGGGCTGACGCCGCAGCCCCTCGTGGCACGGCACTGAGCCCTGGCATGGCTACGGCGCCTCTTTCAGGCGCCGCCACAGGGTAGTGGCGCTGATGCCCAACTGATGACAGGCGGCAGCGCGGTTGCCCCCGCATTCCGCCAGCACGCGCCGTATATGCTCTGCCTGGCTCGCGCGGGCCACGCCCGCGAGCGAGCCGGCCCCGGCCGCATCGTCCGCCGCCCCGGCCGCCGCGCGCCGCAAGCCGCCGGCCAGCGGCGCAGGATCGCCCTGCGGCTCCGTGCCAAACAACTCCGGCGCGGCCGCCTGCAATTCATCGAGCAAATCCCGGGGCGCCAGCTCGCGCCCCGCCACCAGCACGGCAATGCGCTCGGTCACGTTTTCCAGCTCGCGGATATTGCCCGGCCAGGCATAGCCCGCCAGCCTTGCCCGCACCGCTTGCGGCAGCGGCTGCGGCGCCGGCTGCCCCAGGCGTTCCTGGGCACGGCGGTACAGCAGTTCCGCCAGTTCGGGCAGGTCGCCGGCGCGCTCGCGCAGCGGCGGCATCTCGATGCGCAGGATATTGAGGCGGTAGTAGAGATCCTGGCGGAAGCTGCCCTGCCGGACCAGTTCGCCCAGGTTGCGGTGCGTGGCGGCGATCACCCGCACATTGACCGGCACCGCGTCCAGGCCGCCGATCGGCAGCACCTGCTTTTCCTGCAGCACGCGCAGCAAGCGGGTCTGCAGCGCGGGCGGCATATCGCCCACTTCATCCAGGAACAGCGTGCCGTTGTGGGCGGATTCGAACAGGCCCGCCTTGCCGCCGCGGCGCGCGCCGGTAAAGGCGCCTTCTTCGTAACCGAACAGTTCGCTTTCCAGCAGGGTTTCGGGGAACGCGGCGCAATTGACCGCGACGAAGGGAAACGCCCGGCGCGGGCTGGCGTCGTGCATGCCCTGCGCCAGCACTTCCTTGCCGGTGCCGCTTTCGCCGCCCACCAGCACGGTGGAATCCACCGCCGCATAGCGACGCGCCAGTTCGCGCAGGTGATGCATGGCGGGGGAAGCGCCGGCGAGATCATCAAGGCTGTAGCGCACCCCGGCCGGCCGGGCGCGGCTGCGCGAGCGCAGGTTGCGGTCGACCCGGTGGATGGCATTGGCGTCCTGCAAGGTCAGCACCGCGCCGGCGGTGCCGTTCTCGGTCACGATGGGGATGCGGTTGACCACCACCATCTTGTCGCCGAGCTTGTGGATGGCTTCCAGCTCCTTGCTGCCGCTTTGCATCACGCCGTCGAGCGACAGCGCCGGAGCCAGCGTTTGCAGCTTGCGGCCCAGGGCGGCGGCCGGCGCCGTGCCGAGAAAGCGCTCCATGGCCGGGTTGTAGGTCTGGATGCGCCCTTCCGCGTCGACCGCGGCCACGCCTTCGTTGAGGTGAGCCAGGATGGTGTTCACGTAGTCGCGCCGGCCCGACTCGATGCGGCGCAGGCGGGCCGCTTCAATCACATCCTCCAGCGCGCCCCGCACCGAATTGCCGGAGTACAGGAACACGCCGATCAGGCCGATCTTGTCCGCCAGGTCGGTCACCATGCCGGGCCCCACCACCACCTTCACGCCCTCCTGCTTGAGGGCCTTCACGCGGGCGGCGGCATCGTCCTCGGTCAGGTACGTGTAGGCCGGGATCGACAGCGAGAAAGTCCGCACGAATTCGTCCACCTCCGGATAGGTAGCCGCGTGCGTCACCAGCGCCACCTTCGGCGAGATGCGCCGCGCCGTCGCCAGCGCGCTCATCACATCGAAGCCAGTCACCTTGACCAGCACCACGGGCACATCGACATGCTGGCGCAGGTAGGCGCCGTTGGAGCCACCCGCCACCACGGCATCGAGCCGGCCCTCGCGCGCTTCGCGTGCGACGGCGCTGGCGGCGGCCGCGTAGCCCTTGCCGACGATGCGGAATTCCGCCTGGGCGGCATAGCCGGGGATCAGGTCGGCAAAGGCGCGCGACAGGCGGCTGATGCCGATGGCCCAGATGCGGGGGCGCGCGGCATTGCCGGTGCCGGCGGCGTTGATCGGAGCGGGAAGGCCAATCGTCATGGGAGCGGAAAAAACAGTGCTCTTGCCAGTAGCAAGCTAATCTTGAGATTGTGCGCGCAGGCAACGTGCATTTCAATATTGAAATGCAATCCTTTCAAATCTGAAATTTCACGCACGTACCGGTTTCATCGCAATGACTCGCGGCAAATGGCTGCGGATCGCCGCCAGGCCAAGCCTGACAACGGCTGATGCCTTGCACGGCGGTCGCAGCGATTCCCCGGGGCAAGTAGCCGGGCACGCCTGGCACACCCCTTGCGCTAATAGCCCGTCCACTCCCAAAGCGAACATCATGACCTTCTCCACTTCCGACCTCGCCCGCTCCGCCGGCGCCCGCTTCCGCCAGGCCCTGGCCGATGAGCACCCCCTGCAGGTCGTCGGCACCATCAATGCCAACCATGCGCTGCTGGCCAAGCGCGCAGGCTACCGCGCCATCTACCTGTCGGGCGGCGGCGTGGCCGCGGGTTCGCTGGGCCTGCCTGACCTGGGCATCTCCAACCTGGACGACGTGCTGACCGACGTCCGCCGCATCACCGACGTGTGCGACCTGCCGCTGCTGGTGGACGTGGACACCGGTTTCGGCGCATCGGCCTTCAACGTGGCCCGCACCACCAAGTCGTTGATCAAGTTCGGCGCGGGCGCGATGCATATCGAAGACCAGGTCGGCGCCAAGCGCTGCGGCCACCGTCCGGGCAAGGAAATCGTCTCGCAAGGCGAGATGGTGGACCGCATCAAGGCCGCGGTCGATGCCCGCACCGATGAGAACTTTGTCATCATGGCGCGCACCGACGCGCTGGCCGTGGAAGGCCTGGACAAGGCCATCGAGCGGGCCGTGGCCTGCGTGGAAGCCGGCGCCGACGCCATCTTCCCCGAAGCCATGACCGACCTGGCCATGTACCGCAAGTTCGTCGACGCCGTGAAGGTGCCGGTGCTGGCCAACATCACCGAATTTGGCGCTACGCCGCTGTTCACCACCGGGGAACTGGGTGGTGCCGGTGTGTCGATGGTCCTCTACCCGCTGTCGGCCTTCCGCGCCATGAACAAGGCGGCCGAAAACGTGTACGCTGCAATCCGCCGCGACGGCACGCAGCAAAATGTGGTCGATACCATGCAGACGCGCGCCGAGCTGTACGAGAGCATTGGCTATCACGACTTCGAACAAAAACTGGATGCCCTGTTTGCCCAGGGCAAGGCCAAGTAAGCACAACTGCACAGCAGTACGATCGTAAGCAACATCAGTCAGCACAGCATTCCCCAAGGAGACTCCCCCATGTCCGAAGCGCAACCGCTCGCCGCCCCGAAGCCGAAGAAATCCGTCGCCCTGTCGGGCGTGACCGCCGGCAATACCGCGCTGTGTTCGGTCGGCCGTACCGGCAACGACCTGCACTACCGCGGCTACGACATCATCGACATCGCCGAGACCTGCGAGTTCGAAGAGATCGCCCACCTGCTGGTGCACGGCAAGCTCCCCACCCGCGCCGAACTCACCGCCTACAAGGCCAAGCTCAAGGCCCTGCGCGGCCTGCCCGCCAACGTCAAGGC